>JBAVRC010000035.1:0-5306 GCA_049694615.1 Thermosynechococcaceae cyanobacterium
TGGCGATCGCGCCGAACCAACTTTTGCCAGGGTTTATCTAGGGTCTGCCATCCCTGCGCTTGTTCTAAGGGCCAAGGACGGATCAGGTTCTGTTGGATGGCTGTTTGGAGCCAATAGTCCCCCAAGCTGGTTAAGGGATAGATATCTTTAGGGGGTTCGCCAAAAATCAAATGGGAAATCCCCTCCAAAAAATTAGTCTTTCTGGATGGGGTCGTTTGGGCGATCGCCGTTTGAAGGGTTGTAAAAAGCTGGCCAGGACTGGAGGCCAGAGACACTTTAAGGGCAGTCTCCGACTTGACTTTAGATTGAAACTGAGAGACCAACTGCGAGGGGAGACTGCGGGACAGGAGCGTCACTTGCAATAAGGCTGACGGACTTCGCCGACACCCCATTAACCCCTGCCCTAGGGTGGCAGCCGCCAAACTCAACAAAAAAGAACGACGATTCATTCACTCATCCTAACGCGGTCGGACCGGCTATCCTAAGAAACCGTTCGGGCCAATTGCCCTAATGCAGCAGAGGCTTCCTGGTATTGCTTAAATTGACGTTCATCTTGCCGAAAAGCCGGGGTATGAACCATACGTCGCCCATTGGACCAGGTTTCGCCATGCCATTTGTGGAGTAGCTCGTGATACATCACAAAGGCGATCGCATAGTCGGGAACGCGTTTGTTATCCAAGGTTAAACTAATCACCACGCGATCGTGCGAGGGTTCGTAATGCCCAAACTTGCGTCGCGTCAAACCCTGACTCCACGCCAATTGAGGCTTAGCTAGCTTACCCTGGAAATAGTCGCCATTGATACGCTCAAACAGGGCATTCAAGTCGTAAACCACTCCTTTGGCGCGGTCCGAAATGGTCCCAACCATTAAATCGATGGCCAAAGCAATTTCGCAAAACTCCTCGGAAACCGCAAATTGCTTGATCGTCTGCCCCGTGTCTGGGCTTTTCCCTATCAGCATGGCCTGCACGAGGGGTTGCAACACGGTATCGTCGGCGGCAATGAAGCCCTCGTTAATTTGCATGAGTCGGCTGCCTGCAACCCATTTGCAATGATAGAGGGCCGTCATGGCTGTAATTTCAACGATAACTGGAGCGGCCATGACCTTCGATCGGGTCTCTTTAGCGAAACCCTTCCCATAAGGTTTCTGGGGGGACATTATGTCATGGGCCAATTGCTGGACGCGCCGAACCGTCTGAAGATGTGCCTGAAGCGACTGCCCTTCCAATAAAAATTTCATCCAGGCATAGACCTGCCGAGACATACCATTCAAACTGGCCGGGGTTAGCCCCCTTTGCCGACAGCCTGATTCGATTTGCCCAACGGCTTGCTGAAGGGTTTGGTCCAAACGCTTGAATTGAGCTGTATCCGGGGTCGGTTGTTTTGCCAGATGGGCGATCGCCTGCTGAATCTCTTGCTGTTGAGCGCGCACATTCTGAATCCGAATACTCCGATCCAGCATCGGCGTAGGGGGTGCATCTGTACTGGGAAGCTGGTTAAGATTCAATTGTTTCAAATAGGCATAAGCCTTGCGCGAGGGTGGGGGCAATTGTTCGGGAACCATCTGGGCATCGGCACACAACGCCTCAACCGTTTGCAGCGTTGTTTTGATAAATTGTTGCAAGCGGTCTTTGTCGCCAGCCGGAACCCCTGCCCTTAACTGATCTCTAACCTGATGTGCCGCTCTAACCAACCCGGCGATACGCACTGTGCTGCCTCGCTATCCGTCATAAAAAACAATAGGGTTAGAATGACGCAAAACAGGTTGCAAGTCCAATCGCAGTCTGCGGCAAAATATGATCGCGATCACAGCTAAATTAGACAGAAATGATAGTGTATAGTCATCTAGAATATTCGTTGAATGGCGTTGGCTTATGCGTTACCTCATCCCTTTACTTGCCGCATGCTCGGGTCTAGCAGTCACAACCCTTGGAATTTCTGCGGACATGCAGGCCGCCTCGGCGGCGGCTGTACAAGCTGCTGTCGGACAAAAAGACATGCGTGTTGCAGCCATTGGGTTAGACGATGCATCGGCGTCGGCCCCTGAACACAGAGTGCTTTGCAGTCGCCGCCCCCTCCAAGTGAGCGCCGATGGTACCCAGCTGATGGCCTCATCCCCTGCTCTGAATGGGTTTGACAAGCTTGTCAAGCTTTTCTGCCGGGATGTGCGGATTAACACCATTGTGGTGCGCGACTATTGCGCTGTCCTGCGCGAATAGTCTGAGTTTCCTTAACTTCCCCTCAGAGAGGTTTCTTAAGCTGTGTTTGAACCATTGTATTTGGGTTTGAGGGTTGACCGATGGACTCTGCCTACCGTCTCACTGCACTTCTTATGGGTACCACCGTTCTGGTTGCCCAACCCTTTTTCTTCAGTCCCAGAGCTGTAGCCGGTGTACCGGTTGGGAGACTGGCCCCGGAAGTTACGGTTTTTATTCAGGGCGTCAATAATCCCGATAATTTTGGCTCGGGTGTGATCATTGGTCGTTCTGGTAACACCTACACGGTGCTGACGGCAGGCCATGTTGTAGAGGGGAGTGATCGGTTTACGATTCAACCGAACGATGGGCTGCAATATACCTTGAAAGGGATACAGAAATTACCCAATGTCGATTTGGCGGTTGTGCAATTCGAGAGCAACAGCAACTTCACGATCGCACAACTCGGCAATTCCGATCAGATTGGCCTGACCTCTTCGATTTATGTTGCTGGGTTTCCAAAGCCGGGTCAGAACATTACCGTGCCTGTCCTCTCCATTACAAATGGCGAAATTGCCCAGGTCATTCCACCCAATGCAGCCAAAGATGGATACGGGTTTGCCTATACCAATCTGACACGGGCAGGGATGAGTGGCGGTCCCGTGTTTAACGATTCTGGCGAAGTGGTTGCTATTCATGGCCGTAAGGAAGGTGAGGTTGGCGGCGGTGCAACCAGTGGCGCTTGGGTCAATTTAGGGATTCCCATTAATCGATACAAATCCCTCAGTTCAGGGGTTGTTGTTGCGAGTAATGCCGATGTGCAACGCAAAGCCCAAGAAGAGGCACAGCGGCAAGCCCAAGCAGAAGCGCAACGACAGGCCCAGGAAGAAGCACAGCGGCAATCCCAAATAGCGCAGCAACAAGCCGCTGCGGATGCGCAACGCAAAGCTCAAGAAGAATCGCAGCGGCAAGCCCAACTGGCCCAAGCAGAATCGCAACGCAAAGCCCAAGAAGAATCACAGCGACGAACCTTACTAGCGCAGCAACAAGCGACAGCGGATGCACAACGCAAAGCCCAAGAAGAATCGCAACGACAAGCCCAATTAGCGCAGCAACAAGCCGCAGCAAATGCGTCGCGTAAGGCTCCAGCAACCACCTCTTCTGGGGGCAATCTTTTGGCAAGTGTCAGGCCGTTGAGTTTGGCTGCGCCTCAAATGCAGTCTTCGGGAACTCCATCTACCCGTCAAGTTTGCGAAAAGATACGGATTAACACCATCGTGACGCAACGCTGTCGCTCAGAAGCCGTTGATCGCTTGCAAGAGTCGGCTGCGATATCGACGCAAACTTCGCCAGAGGCTTATGTCAATAATGGCAATACGCGATTTGCCAGCGGGAGTTATCGCAGTGCCATCGATGAATACACAACTGCAATTCAGCGAAATCCAGGTTTGGCGACCGCTTATTTCAACCGTGGGTTAGCTTACTACCAAATGGGCCAGACGAATGGTGCGATCGCCGATTTTTCCAAGGCAGCTGATCTCTTTCGGTCTCAAGGCGATACCCAAATGTTTCAACAAACCCAGGAGGTTCTCAGATCTCTACAACAAGCACAGTCTTAATTGGGGTTTGACCAATGATGAATACTGCTTACAATCTCACGGCACTCTGGATGGGCACAACTCTTATGGTTGCAGCGCCATTTTTGAGTGACAGGGCTATGGCAGGGTTATCTATTGGGAGACTGGCAGAGAGTGTGACCGTTTTGATTCAGGATGCTAACAATCCCGATCACTTTGGATCAGGCATTATTATTAATCATTCTAACCAAACCTATTCGGTGCTCACGGCAGCTCATGTTGTGGAGAGCAATCACTCGTATAAAATTCAGCTATCCGATCAACACCAGTACCCCTTAAAAAATATCCAGAGACTACCTAACATCGACTTGGCTGTGGTGCAATTCGATAGTAACAACAGTTATCCCGTTGCTAAGATCGGTAGCTCTGATCAAATTGAACTCACCTCTAAGGTGCATGTCGCTGGCTTCTCTAAACCAGGTCAGCATGTTGTTATTCCCACCTTCTCTATTACGAATGGCGAAATTGCCCAAATTATTCCGACTAATGCGGCTAGGGATGGATACGGTTTTGGCTACACTAACTTGACGCGAGAAGGCATGAGCGGTGGCCCCGTTTTTAATGCAGCAGGCGAGGTCATTGCAATTCACGGGCGAAAAGAAGGGAACATTGAAGGCGATATACCCAAAGGGGGATGGATAAATCTTGGCATTCCCATTAATCGATATAAAGCAATTAGCTCAGAGCCAATTGCTAAGCGAGTAATGCCAGCCAACCCGCCTAGCATTACAACTTCTAACCAACTTACTTCAAATACATTCTTGCTCAGCATGAAACCTGTCATGCTGGAAGTTCACCCATCTCAATCTTTCCAAGCTCCATCGCCCCATTGTGCAACGGTCAAAATTAATACAATTTCGACCCCATCTCCATTTTGCTCGCGCCCGAAAATACAGCAGAATGAGTTTGCTTCAGTTAATGAAGTCACTTCGCCAGAGTCCTATGTCAATAGAGGTAATAATTGGTTCCTTAACAATAACTACAAAAAGGCTATAGATGACTACAACACTGCGGTTCAACAAAATTCTAATCTGGCAGTCGCTTACTTCAACCGTGGACTCGCTTACTTCAGAATGAATCAAAGGGATCTGGCGATCGCCGATTTTCAAAGGGCGGCTGATCTCTTTCAGTATCGAGATTCCCAAATGTACCAACAAACCCAAGGAATTCTACAATCTCTAACACCGGATCGTTCTTGAGATAGGATTCGAGTAAGATGTTTTCAGTTATATCCCCGGCTTGAATGAATTATTCTTTGGAGAGAAGTACATTCGCAGTTTGTACCAGTCATGCTAAGGACAGTTGCCATGAAAAAAATAAAAATAGCTTCACTTTTGACCCTTTTGGCCCTATCCAGCGGATCAATCTTGTTACTGGCAACCGCCAAACAGGCACAAGCTAATCCGGCTCAGTCTCGCTTCTTTTGCGGTCAAGACCGAAGTGGGGTGCCATCTACAATGGTGCAACCGATGAG
>JBAVRC010000036.1:0-1920 GCA_049694615.1 Thermosynechococcaceae cyanobacterium
TGCTGAATCTGCGGATCCGAGTCTGGGGTCAATGAAGTGTCCGACATCAATGCGACTCCTTACCCATTAGTTACATTCCCCTGAACATGTCCAAACACCTGACCGCCGCTCGCTGGTTAAAGTTGTAATGGGTTCTGCCATAGCTGTATGGATCTGATGTTTTTAAGATCCAGTTTGGCTCAGACTTATTTTTCTCCGCCGAAATTTAACATTTGTCTTAACAAATCACGCACTTCAGTCCCTGAGTCCTTTTCACTTGAGCGATCGCTAATACGATCGCCCCACCACCTCTTCTAACAACCGTTCGCTTCAGTCCAGCATTCATTGCTACCCGTTCTGAAAAGATTACTTGTCCGTCATGAGAGAAGCGATCGCTGCCCAGTCCAAATTGCATCGTTGATTTTTATCCCCTATAACGCCTAGAATTGACTTTTCTTCCGGTTATTCCCAAGGAAGAGATTGGTTCATGGACATCAGGATGGAATGAAGCATGGTAAGGGAATAATGAGTCAATCATCTTCTGAATTCTGTCCCGGCAACAATGCGTGAACTAATCATCAGTTTTTCGACCGCTTTTGGTGGAACTATTGTTATTTCAATTCTATGGCAACTGGGTTTATTCTATCCTGATGCTAATTACGTATCTTCCAGCATCTTTGCTTCAGCTTATAACTGGGCATTAATCAATCTCTCAATGTTTTTAATCTACCTATTTATCGTCTATTGTCTTGCATCCGTTTTTTGGGTTTTCTCAACCATAAGCCACGATTTTCGTCCAGGATTCCTCACCCTTTGTGCAGGAGTTGGCATGGCAATCGGTGAAGTACTCGACTCTTTTCTGGGAGTATTATTGAGTGGGCTTGGGGCGTGGTTAAGTTTTAGAGTTCAAAAGAGCTTTCCGGTCAATCGAGGTAAGCGGCTAAAAAATCTCATCCTACCTGGCGTGGGATGGATTGTTGTCCTCTTTCTTATTTCTCCAATTCTCACTCCCAAGCATGGTTTTCCAGGAGCTGATCAGCCTCTACAGATTCGCCATCGGTGGGCAGAAGCTAAATTCGGCAAGGATTATCAACAGGCTGTTGCGCTCCTCCAAAACTGTCAAGCCATTCAGCCAATTGTCGGCAATATTACTGGGATTGCACCCACGAAGGGAAGAAATTATTCAATGAGTGGGCCGGGGGAAACGGTAGGAAGTTTCACGCTGGAAGTTCAGGGAGATAGAGGAAAAGGAATCGCTGAAATCCGTTTTATGCGACCCTACAAACGCCCATTGGAACTATCGGAGGGCGATAATCGGTTCAGTTATGAGACACAAGGTCAGGGGCGATCTCACCTAGAGCTTTCCGATGAAAATTGTTCTGCTCGGAATCGCTAATCAAACTGTTCTCTAGACTGGGAGAGTCTTTTCCCTATCTCAATCATACTAACGGCTCTCATTGTCTCCCATGGCATAAGTATTTCGACTTCTTGCTTTCGCTGCATAGAGACCCTGATCGGCAGCATAGATGAGAGCTTCTGCTGTACCATCTGTGTCATGAAAATGATGACTAATCCCCATACTCACGGTTACTACTGCACTCACAGCAGACGCTTGATGAGCGATCGCTAACGCTGCCACAGAGTGTTGGATGCGTTCAGCTACCTGGATTGCTCCTGCAAGGATAGTATTCGGTAGAACAATAGCAAACTCTTCTCCACCGTAGCGTGCTACTAAATCAGCAAGCCGTTTGATGGCTCCTTGAATCGCCTGAGCAATCTGTTGCAGACAGCGATCGCCCATTGGATGGCCATAACTCAGATCTTGCAGCATTCTCGATAAGCCGAGCCAGGAAGGAGTTTGAGAATAATCTCAAAACCATATTGAGCTGCAATATTGGCATGAGTTCTCATGAGTTTAAGTAACTACCCCTGTCAAGGTGA
>JBAVRC010000037.1:0-5265 GCA_049694615.1 Thermosynechococcaceae cyanobacterium
CTTCTTTAGATCTCAATGACAAAGGCTTCAAAGCATTGCCCCAAGCCATTTTCTAGTGTCGAACTCACGTTAACAAGGATACTGGCGATCGCTGAGTTCATTTAACTGTAATTTCCTTACTACTCATAATGCGACCAAACAGAAACAACCCTAATCGTTTTCGTTTGCTCATCAACCGAATACACTAAACGATGTTTGATATTGATCCGCCTCGAATAATATCCTTTTAGATTGCCAGATAGTTTTTCATAGGGAGGTTCGTAAGGATTTCTTTTAAGAATGTCAACTAAATCGCTAACATTGTTAGCCAAATTAGCAGCCTTCAATTTTTTGGCATCCTTAAGCACCGTTCGACTAAACTCAATCTTCCAACCCATTGAGTACCTGCATAAACTCTGCCTCAGACCCCCATTCGTCTAATTGTTCTGCTTCTCTAATCGACTCCACCAAACCAGGAATAGACTGTAAATAGAGGGTTTCCTGGATACTTTCCCAATCATCTTTAGACAGCAAGACCGCATCACCCTGCCGACTCCTGATGACTCGCGGCGAATGATCTTTATTCACCTGCTCAACTAAGCTAAATAACTTTGCTCTAGCTTCACTCGCGCTTAAGATTTCCATTAGCACCCTATACTCGTACCATTAATTGTACCACTTTTATAATTAGGCTAATGGGAACTCCCCTCGCCCTCCTATTCCTCTGCGATCGCAGCAGTCGTTTCGTACAGAAGCCAACAAGGGAAAGACTGGTACCGCTTTGAGGCCGCAGACTGATGCGATCGCCTCCCGCCGCTATAAAATCTTGGTTGAATCCGTTTTTCTTCTCACGGGTTAGAACGGTCTCCTCCTCTGCCTGAATCCCTTTTCTGTCAGGAGTTAGAGCAGATTTGTGCCCATTCCTGCCAAAAACGGTCGAGCGTTATAATACATGCCATGTTCAGGAATGGGTATGGGAAAAGTCTACGAAGGCATCACAGGATCTCTGAAAACATGGCTCTATGCGCAAAAGGTCTTTTTTGTGGCGACAGCCCCACACGCTCCAAATGGGCATATTAACTGTTCGCCCAAGGGCGGTGAATCATTTCGGGTTATCGATGAACACACGGTTGCCTATCAAGACATGACGGGTAGCGGGATCGAAACGGTAGCCCACCTGCGCGAGAATGGTCGCATTGTGCTGATGTTTTGTGCATTTGAAGGGCCGCCCAAGATTGTGCGCTTGCACGGCATCGGCACATCCGTTGTGGCTGGCGATCCTCACTTCGATGAGCTGCGTGGGACATTTCCAGACCGACCCGGACTGCGGAGCATTATTCAGATCAAGGTGAATCGTGTGAGCGATTCATGCGGTTTTGGTGTACCGTTTATGGCATTTCAAGGGTCGCGAGATGACCTAGATCGATGGGCCGAGTCTAAAAGCGACAGTGCTTTAGAGGCATATCGCCGGGATAAAAATGCGGTGAGTCTGGATGGGTTGCCCGGTATGGTTTAACCGATTCACCTATTATTCAGATTAAACGTAGAGCGATCGCCCCTCCTGAAACATACCTTGCTTAAACTGCTGACTATCTTGGCGATTGGGAATTTGATTGGCAAGGGCTTCGACCAATTCTCGCTCTGATTGCAACGGGTTGCGTGCCAACGTGCGATCGCAAACCACACTAGCCATAGGACCAACAAATTCAGCTAACTTTTGTCGGCAATGTCCCATAAATGTCTCACTCACCGAAGGATAGGGAACCGTCGATGAGTCTGAAGGCATCGATACAATGTGTCGCGGCGGGGATACGGTTACTGGGTGGTTAGGAGCATCGCCTTGAACCTGAAATGTTGCGGTTGAAGGCTGCTGTAAACCACATCGAATTTCATGGAGTTGCTGTAACATCCATTCCGCATCGGTTGGCCTTCCTGTGGGATGGGGATGCATGAGCGCATCGATAAAATCGGCGAGGGATTGGGAAAGATTGGGTACCGATTGATACCAATCCAACCGATCCTTGAGAGGATCGTATAGGGTATCTAAGGGTTGGCCCGTCAGTAGAAAAACAAAGGTTCTCCCTAATGCAAAATAATCGGACTGCGGTACAGGTCTGCCACATATTTGCTCCCAGGGGGTATAGAGCGCAGACATGATTCTTGTGGATTGGATGTTATCTTCATCGCTCCGTATAATTTTGGTAATGGTATGGGTTGTACCAAAATCAATGAGTGCTAGACGACCATCCGCTTTCAACATAATATTAGAAGGTTTAATATCCCGATGTAAAAAATTTTGACTATGGACGGCTTTCAAAATATGAACTGATTCAATCAACCATTGCACTGCCAGGGTTTGACTAATCGGTCTGCCGAGCTGTTGAATATATTTCTGAAAGTCCAATCCCGAAATTTTTTCCATCACAAAGCAGTGTAATGGGTGGACAGAATCTTTGGGTGCAAAGATAAAATAAGCATTCGGCTCAACGCTTGGAATCCCAGGATGGTTGAGTTGACTCAGAACCATCGCCTCCCGCTGGAAAAGTTCGATATATTTCGGCGCTTGTTTCGTCAGGATTTTCAGAACCTTTGCCGTACCATCCATATCGCGGATTTCGTAGGTTTTACCGAAACCGCCTTGGCCCAAACTTTTAGCGACACGATAGCGTCCTTGCAACAAGAGTTCCGATCCGCAACTTGGACAAAAGAGTTGATCGTCGGAGGTCTCTGGGTTATGGCAACAAGGGTTAATACAGAGGCTCATGGGATTCATGACCTAATGTTGATTGGCACAGAATTAATATATCTGCGCAAATTTGCACAGCCAGCGATCCGGGTCACCACCCAGCGAGCATCCTCCTCACAGGGCAATCGTTTGAATTTGAGGGCATACTGAGGGTATAGACTTGTTCCGCCAGTTCTATGACAACGATGCCTGAACGTGTAGAGTTAATGGCCACCCTACCGACTCTGCCCCGATGGACCTCCCATCTGGTCTCATTCTTCCTTCTGTTGCTGACCGGCAGTGGTCTGGTGTGGTTCCAGTTAAGTCGGTTATCTAAGCTTGAAACCGATGCCAACCGACCCCGCACCAAAGCCGAATATGTCTTGGAAGAGCGACAAATCAAGGCCGGTTTAGATCTCCTGACCAAAATGCCTTCGTTAGGGTTCAGCAATTTAATCGCCGACTGGACCTTCTTGAATTTCCTCCAATATTTTGGGGATGATCAGGCCCGTCCGCAGACCGGGTACAGTCTGGCTCCCAATTTCTTTCAGCAGGTTGTCGATCGCGATCCCCGGTTCTTGGCGGTCTATCCCTATTTGTCGGCCAGCGTGACCCTCTATGCCGGACAACCGCAAACCTCGGTTCGTTTAATTGAGCAGGGTGCTCAAGCGATACCGCCTGCGATGCAACCGGATGCCTACTTTCTATGGCAGGCCAAAGGCACGGATGAACTGTTGTTTCTCGGTCGCAGTCAAGATGCGCAGCGGTCTTACGAAATGGCCGCTGATTGGGTTGAGCGATCGCCCGATCCGGCCCTCAGGGCGATCGCGCCACGATCGCGCGAAACCGCACGGTTTCTAGCCTCGAATCCCAATAGTCGTCGGGCTAGGGTGGGGGCTTGGTCTACTGTTCTCAGCAATGCAATTGACGATCCCACGCGTCAGTTTGCCCTGCGACAGATTAAAGCGCTGGGCGGTCAAATTTCCGTGGTGAATGGCGCATTACAAGTGAAGTTACCGAAGGAAGACTAGCGGTCAATTGCTCAGTTTAATGACCCCAGTTGTATCGAAGCGCATGTCTTGAATACTTCCTCCCACTTCCTGATCGCGGCAGCCTTAAGCAAAGCCTTGCGACCCAAACCGATCCATCGCAGTGCCGTTTTGTGGGGATCTGTTGCCCCCGATCTGCCGCTGTGGATACTTTCCCTGGGTGGAGTGGCTTATTACCACTGGCTGCAAGGGTTAAGCCTCAAAGAGACGTTTGAGGTACTGTTCGATCAACTTTACTTTCATAACCCGTTCTGGATTGCAGCCCATAATGCATTACATGCGCCGTTCCTCCTGATTGCAGGACTGGCATGGACTTGGCGCGATCGCCAGAAAATGGGTTCTCTTCAGCGCTGGCTGTTCTGGTTTTTGCTGTCCTGTTTGCTCCACACGGCCATTGATATTCCGACTCACGGCGATGATGGACCGCTCCTGCTTTTTCCATTGAACTGGACATTTCGATTCAATAGTCCGGTCAGCTATTGGGATCCGCGTCATTATGGAACTATTTTTCGATGGGTTGAGTTAACGCTAGATATGGGGTTGTTGGGGTACTTGCTGCGATCGCGATTCATTCGCATGTAATTGAACCCTCACCATGCATCATCCCTGATCTGGAATCTGAGACAATGGAACAGCAGGCAAGGTCGAGTTTGCCTTGCTTGTAAGTTCCTGTGTGACCTAAACGCGGTGCGTTATGAATGCCACTTTAACCCTTGACCATTTGATCCAAGCCGTTGATGAGGCTTGTTCTGCTGAAGCGATGCTGGCTGCGGTGGAAGCATTGGCTGATGCACGTCTAGAGGCTGCAATTCCGAAGCTGATTGCCATCCTAGGCTATAACAATCCTGGGGCAGCGGTGGCGGCAGTGGATGGGCTCATTGCTTTGGGCGAACCAGCCGTCTTGCCCTTATTAGACCTGTTAGATAACTATAACTACGGGGCAAGGGCTTGGGCCATCCGCGCCTTGGCCGGACTTGGCGACCCCAGAGGACTGGAGGTTTTACTGGAAGCAGCCAGCAATGATTTTGCTCTCAGCGTACGTCGTGGGGCAGCCCGTGGGTTGGGTTCCCTGCAATGGGAAAAATTGTCCGCCGAGGAACAGGTGCCCAGTCAATTGCGCTGTCTAGACGTGCTCTGGCAAGCCCTGCAAGACCCGGAATGGGTGGTGCGTTATGCCGCAGTCGCCGGGGTTCAGAATTTGGGCACCGCCCTTCGGGTTTCTCAGCCCACTTTGCTACCGTCGGTTTTGGAACAGGTGGCCCACAACTTGGCCCAAGAATCGGTTTTGGCGGTACGCGCTCGGTTGTTGCTGGCCCAAAATCATCTCAATCATTTAATCTAAAGCTAACCCAAAGACCGATCCGTTTTAGGTTTGGGGTTCATAGAACTGCGATCGCATTCGTTCACAAAAGGCAGACAGGTTTGGCAACTGCTCGGCGTGGCTTTTTAAGGGAGAGGAGATGGGCACCCACAGGATATTGGCCAATAAGCCGTAAGCAGATGCATCTAGAC
>JBAVRC010000038.1:0-3088 GCA_049694615.1 Thermosynechococcaceae cyanobacterium
CGGAGAGAGAACATCGGGCGATAGGGGACAAGGACGGTGCTGTTTCATCGCAACATCTAAAGGAAAAGGTGTCTCAGACTTCAATAAAGCCTTTAATAACTATATAAGAATAGATCTTCATATTCGCGCAAAACCTACGCCTCTTTTCAGAAGCGTAGGAAAGATCGCGAGACCGGATAGTTTAACTGACGATTCTCGGCGCGGACAATGCCAGTGTTTGGGCTTCGCCAGCCGCTAAATCTAGGGGGAAGTTATGGGCATTCCGCTCATGAATGACCTCAATGCCCAGGTTGGCGCGGTTCATTATGTCCGCCCAGGTATTGATCACATTCCCTTTGCTATCCACGATGGAATGGTTAAAGTTGAAGCCATTCAGGTTGAAGGACATAGTGCTGATACCCAGGGACGCAAACCAAATCCCCACTACAGGCCAAGCAGCCAGGAAGAAATGCAGCGATCGCGAGTTATTGAAACTGGCGTACTGAAAAATTAGACGACCGAAATAACCATGAGCCGCCACGATGTTGTAGGTTTCTTCCTCTTGACCGAACTTATACCCTTTATTGGCAGATTCAACTTCAGTCGTTTCGCGGATGAGACTGGAGGTCACCAGCGATCCGTGCATGGACGAGAATAAAGCGCCGCCAAATACCCCAATCACACCCAGCATGTGAAAGGGATGCATCAGGACATTGTGTTCAGCAGTGAAGACAATCATGAAGTTGAAGGTACCGGAAATGCCCAGCATCAGGCCATCGGAGAAACTGCCCTGACCAATCGGATAAATCAACAAGACTGCCGTCGCCGCCGAAGCAGGTGCCGAGAAAGCCACCGCAATCCAGGGACGCATCCCCAGACGATAACTTAACTCCCACTGACGACCCATATAGGCATAGACGGCGATCAAGAAGTGAAACACAATCATCTGCCAGGGGCCACCGTTGTAGAGCCATTCATCCAGACTAACGGCATCCCAGATGGGGTAAAAATGCAGCCCAATGGCATTGGACGTGGGCACGACGGTAGCCGAGATGAGGTTATTTCCCCCCAGCAATGACCCCGTGACGGGTTCCCGGATGCCGTCGATATCCACAGGCGGTGCGGCCACAAAGGCTAAGACAAACACAATGGTTGCAACTAATGCAGTAGGGATGAGCAAGACCCCAAACCAACCGATGTACAGCCGATTCGAGGTACTGGTAATCCATTGACAGAAGCGATCCCATCCATTGAGGCGATCGCGCCGTTCGAGCAATGTACTCATGATTGCAGTGTTCCTCATACAGGGACAGCCAGCCTAGTAAGAAATAAATTTTTATAACTATATAACTTATTAGCTATTTAACTATATAACATGATTTATGCATCGGGTAAAGCGTGCGGCAAGGTCTTCCTGCGCTTTGGAGCAGGGGCGAATGCATTTTAGCTGTTCGTCATGCCCTAACACGACCCCCTCGATCCTGACTGCAATCGATACTCTTCAACTCGCCGCATCCTTTGGGAGGGTTGCGGCCAATCCAAGTGTTGACTTATTAAGTCATATAACTGTATAGTGATACAATAAAATAAGTAGTGTTGAGCTTCATGATGTCC
The DNA here is from genome assembly GCA_049694615.1 of Thermosynechococcaceae cyanobacterium. Taxonomy (GTDB): domain Bacteria; phylum Cyanobacteriota; class Cyanobacteriia; order Thermosynechococcales; family Thermosynechococcaceae; genus JAAURS01. The sequence continues at coordinate 1,594 of JBAVRC010000038.1, forward strand.
AAACAGGGAAGTGCTCGATAATGATCGTCACAATGGGTGTGAGCGATATCCTTTTGATTTCTCACGTTTTTAAGAAAAATTTAAGGAGTCAGCATTATGGCTCGAATTGTTGTCATTGGGGCTGGGCTAGGGGGACTGCCAACGGCCTATGAAATCAGGCATATATTACCGAATGAACACCAGGTGGTTCTCATCTCTAATCAACCGAAGTTTACCTTTGTGCCTTCCCTGCCTTGGGTGGGGTTGGGTTTAAAATCCCTCGATCAGATTCAGTTAGATTTAGCCAAAATTGTTCCCCAGCATGGGATTGAGTTGATTCTGGATGCGGTGTGTGCTATTAAACCCAGGTTGCGGCAGATTACGCTCACAGATCGCACCTTGGATTACGACTATGCTGTGATTGCCACGGGGCCGGAGTTGGCGCTGGATGCTTTGCCGGGATTGGGGCCAGAGGGTGGCTATACCCAATCGGTTTGCAATCCGCACCATGCGGTGTTGGCAGGGGAGGCTTGGCAGAAATTCCTAGCCGATCCGGGGCCAATTGTGGTGGGTGCAGCACCGGGAGCGAGTTGTTTTGGCCCTGCTTACGAGTTTGCCTTTTTAATCCATCACGTTTTGAAGCAGAAGGGATTGCGTGCTCAAGTTCCCATCACCTTCATTACTTCCGAACCCTACGCCGGACATTTAGGCATCGGCGGCATGGCTGACTCCCGTTGGATGATGCGTAAATTCATGGCGGTTCGTGAAATTGAGCTGATCGAAAATATGGCCATTGCCCGGTTTGAACCTGATGCGGTTCACCTTGCCGATGGACGCACCATTCCGGCTAAGTTTGTGATGGTTTTGCCGCCCTTTCGAGGGCCGCGTTTTTTGCGCGAAGCACCGGGTTTAACCGATGCCAAGGGGTTTATCCCTGTATTGCCGACCTGCCGTCACCCTGACTTTGAGTCGATTTACGCTGTGGGGGTCATTACCCAACTCAAAGCCGTGGAACAAACCCCCATCCCCACAGGTGCGCCCAAGGTGGGCCTGATGGCGGAAGAAATGGCGCTTGCCGTTGCCCATAATATTGCCTTGGCGTTAGGCGTTAAGTCTGGCGCTCAGCTCAAACCAACCTTGCAAGCGGTGTGCTTCGCGGATTTTGGCGATACGGGCGCACTATTTTTGGCTGATCCGCTCCTACCGGATGCAGAAGGGCATCGCCACCGTGCCCTGACCTTTCACGGCATCTGGGTGTCTTGGATGAAGGCAGGGTTCGAGAAATATTTCCTCATGAAAATGCGGATGGGCTGGACAATTCCTCCGTTTGAGCGCTGGGGCTTTCGCGCGATCGGACTGCCCTTAGTAGAGCCGATGCAGCCGGAGGTCAGACTGGAACTGCCCCATCCGATTGCCTGACCAAGCTGTCTCGCAGTTTTTTTCGGGAGGTTCAATGCTGGTTTATGGAGATTGCGATTACTCCAGCGGAATTAGAAGTCCTCGCTAACCGATTTAA
>JBAVRC010000039.1:0-4901 GCA_049694615.1 Thermosynechococcaceae cyanobacterium
GACTCTTGGTGCGCAGCTGAGCTATCGCCCCATAATCTTCAATCAAGGTGGCTGCACTGCCTGTCTCGGCAATAATCAAAGCGCGAGGAGAAACGGCCACACCGCCGGAAACAGTCAGAAACAACAAATGAATGGGAGTTTCAATGGACTGGTTTTTGGCAATCCGAATCACGACGCCATCGGTAAAGCTGGCGGTATTCAGCGCGGTGAAGACTTCATTCATCCCCTGCTGTTGGGCCAAGTAGGGCTGAACGGTTTCATCTGCTGTGGTCAGGGACTCAACTGTGAGACCTGCTGGCAAGCGATCAAGGGTCGAGAGTTCCGGTGCAAAAAAACCATTGATCACAACAATGCGCAGCAGATCGGCGATCGCCCACGATTCCAAATCCGCCGCTGTTACCGTCACCGCCGTTGCAGGCTGAAACGAGGTTCGATACAGTGGCGCTAAATCCGTGAAGCGCCAGTCTTCATCGCGGGTGCTGGGCAGGGCTTGATCTTGGAGAAGGTTTAGGGCGCGATCGCGGACGCCTTGCAACCAATCTGAACTTCCCGCTGCAAGCGGCTTGTATTGGCCAATCAACCGCGTGAGGTAAGAGGTGCGATCGCCCTCACTTACCCCAGATTTGGGTTCAGTCAGTTCTTCGAGATGAGAAACCTGGAGACTCATTAAACACCTACCTCAACCGGTTCATTTTCGGTAACCCAGTCGTAACCGCGTTCTTCTAGCTCCAGCGCCAATTCCTTGCTGCCCGTGGTGACGATGCGACCGCCTTCCATCACATGGATATAGTCGGGCACGATGTAGTCGAGCAGTCGTTGATAGTGGGTAATCATCAAAACCGCATTATCAGGACGGGTGAGTTGATTCACGCCATTTGCCACAATTCTGAGGGCATCGATATCCAACCCAGAATCAGTTTCATCTAGTATGGCGAGGGTCGGTTCGAGCAAGGCCATTTGCAGAATTTCGTTCCGTTTTTTCTCACCGCCAGAGAAGCCCTCATTGACACTCCGGTCCAGAAACGCGGGGTTCATTTTGACAATATCCAGTTTTTCGCGGATCAGGTCGTCAAAGTCGAAGGCATCCAGTTCTTCGAGACCTTTGTGCTTTTGTTTGGAGTTATAGGCTACGCGCAGGAAATCCAGATTACTCACGCCCGGAATTTCGAGGGGATATTGGAAGGACAAAAAGATTCCTTCGCGGGCGCGGTCTTGAGGCTCTAGATCAAACAGATTTTGACCTTTGTAAAAGACTTCACCCCCCGTAACGGTATAGGCAGGATGACCCGTCAGAACCTTAGATAACGTGCTTTTGCCAGAACCATTTGGCCCCATAATGGCGTGGATTTCGCCTGCCTTGATTTCTAGGCTGAGCCCTTTGAGGATCTCAATCCCATCGACCTCAGCGGTCAGGTCTTTGACGGACAAAATCACGTCGCTATTTTCACTAATCACTCAATCAACCTCATTTTCTTGACTTAGACTCTTCATGTATTCTGTGACCGCATCGTATTGGTCGGGGAGATTAGCCGCAGCGACAAGTTTTGCAAGGTCTAACTGTGGCAAAAACTGACTAACAAAAATTTGTCGATAACTGCCTTCATTTAGGGCGTAGAGCCTTAAACTCCCCTCCTGCCAGAACCAAACTTCAGGAATACCAAATCGCTTATAGCACTCCAACTTATCAATACCACCACTAGTCAGAACAACCTCAATCGCAATATCGGCACGGTCTTTTTTAGCACCGATGTTATAAGATTCATCGGGCTGACGACGGGCAGAATCTTCCTTCTGTCCAAGGGAGGGGCCACCTCGCGCATAAAAGCGAATGCCCTTTGCCCGTAAATAAGCTTCTAACAAAAGCCCCAGAGTAGATTTCAACTCCTCATGTTCGTTGCTAATCGGTATAAGCTCTATCACACCATCTAGATAAGCCAACCGAATCCCCGCGACCTCCGAGAACGCTGCTTCGATCGCCTCAAAACTTTCCCAGGTAATCCCATCAATAAAACTGGACTGATTTAATTCGCGAATTAATGTTGCTGAGTTCATCGTGGGCAACCTGCCTAAACCACCGCACCGTTAAGTTAAGGACTGCGCACCTTGCCAGGGCTTGTCAACGACCACTGACCACACCAGAAATGCAATCAGGCTCGCCCCAACCAGTCCGTCGCTTAAAATCATGACGTTCATCTTGAGAGAAAAATGGTTAAGGGGAGCGTAGACGTAATGTCCAGGCGTACTTACACCTGCGATGGCATAAATGGCTAAGCAAGCATAGGCCAGCCAAAACTTTTGCTGTCGATAGAGCCAATATCCGACACAACCGAATACGGTTAGCACTAGCCATGAGATCCAGACCCCGTTTGGCGTAATCCAAGCTGGCATTGGGTAATGATCAAACCCTACATAGTTATCCCAGTAGTGAATCCCTGTCGAAACTAGATTGAGTAGCAAAATCGACAAGAGCCATCCTTGAATTGGAGTTTGAATCCCCTTCATGACCTACCCCACTGAACCTTCAAGTTTCAGGCTCAACAACCGATCGGCTTCCACCGCAAATTCCATGGGCAACTGATTGAACACGTCCTTACAGAAGCCGCTGATCATCATGGAGATGGCATCTTCGGCAGAAATCCCGCGCTGGCTGAAGTAGAACAGTTGATCTTCGCCAATTTTGGAAGTGGAGGCTTCATGTTCCACTTTGGCGGTGTTGTTCTGCACCTGGATATAGGGGAAGGTGTTGGCCTGGGCGCGATCGCCGATCAGCATGGAATCGCACTGGGAGTAATTCCGTGCTCCTTGGGCTTTGGGGCCGACCTTGACTTGGCCGCGATAGCTATTTTGCGATCGCCCTGCGGAAATCCCTTTAGAAATAATCGTGCTGCGGGTGTTTTTGCCGATGTGGACCATCTTGGTCCCTGTATCGGCCTGCTGACAGTTGTTGGTCAGGGCTACGGAGTAAAACTCGCCGATGGAATTGTCGCCCACCAGGATGCAACTCGGATACTTCCAGGTAATGGCGGACCCGGTTTCGACTTGAGTCCAGGAAATTTTGGAATTTTTCCCGGCACACAGACCGCGCTTGGTCACAAAGTTGTAGATGCCACCTTTGCCGTTTTCGTCCCCGGCATACCAGTTTTGGACCGTGGAGTATTTGATGTCGGCGTTATCGAGCGCCACCAGTTCCACTACAGCGGCGTGGAGTTGGTTGGTGTCGAACATGGGAGCCGTGCAGCCTTCCAGGTAACTGACCTGAGCCCCTTCCTCGGCAATGATTAATGTCCGTTCAAACTGGCCGGAGCCTTCCGTATTGATGCGGAAATAGGTGGACAGTTCCATCGGGCATTTCACACCCTTGGGAATAAACACAAAGGAACCATCGCTAAAGACCGCTGAGTTGAGGGCCGCGAAGTAGTTGTCGCCCACAGGGACCACACTGCCCAGATATTTCTCGACCAAATCGGGATAATCTTTGACCGCCTCAGAAATCGAGCAAAAAATAACCCCATCCTTGGCCAACTGTGCCCGGAAGGTGGTTGCAACCGACACGCTGTCAAACACGGCGTCCACAGCCACATTGGAAAGCCGCTTTTGTTCGGAAATTGGAATCCCTAGTTTTTCAAAGGTTTCCAGTAGTGCCGGATCGACTTCATCCAAGCTGGATTTTTTGGCCTGTTGCTTCGGGGCCGAGTAATACACAATATTTTGATAATCGATGGCCGGATAATGCACATGCGCCCATTGCGGTTCAGTCATCGTGAGCCACTGCCGATAAGCCTTCAGCCGAAAATTCAGCATAAACTCCGGCTCTTCTTTCTTGGCTGAAATGAGCCGCACCACATCCTCACTCAGTCCGGCTGGAATCTGATCCGATGCAATATCGGTGACAAAGCCATACTTGTACGGCTGATTGACTAGGGTTTGGACGCTTGCACTCATGGCGCTCTCACTTAAAGTTTCTTAAACACGAGGGGCTGGGTTGTCGACACGCTTTCCAGATTTAACATGATTTGGGCTTGAAACCGTCTTCTGTCATGGAAATTCGGCGTACCGCCAGCCTTGGCGTTCCCCGATGCGTGTGTATAATGACTAAAACAACACTACCATTGCGTAACTTTTTATAAGACTACTTTAACAACAAACACGTTGTCAAAGTTTTGGGCACATTGATTTTGATGTGAAACCTAGGTGAAACGCTTGTGACCACCACAGCCTCCACAAAACAAGAGATTCTGGATCACCTTCTGAAGCGGGGGCAGGCAACCGCCCAGGAGTTGGCAGAGTGGCTTGGGATAAGTCCCCAGGGGATTCGGCGTCACTTAAAGGATTTAGAAACCGATGGCCTGATTGTTTTCAATAATATTCAGGGGGCGATGGGGCGACCGCAGCATGTGTATGGTCTGAGTCGGGAAGGACGCGATCGCCTCCCTAATCGTCACGATGATTTTGCCCTAGATTTGCTGGACACGCTGGCTGAAACTGTTGGCCCGGAGGGGATGCAGTCGATTTTGCGACAACAGTGGCAACGGAAGGCGATCGAATATCAGCGGGCATTAGGGGAAGGATCTTTATCGGAGCGGGTGGCGGGGTTAGTGCGTTTAAGACAGGCCGAAGGCTACATGGCTGAGTTTTACCCCATCCCAGAAGGCTCGGAACCCAATTCGGCCACCCAGTTCATTTTGACGGAATATAATTGCGCCATTTCCCACGTTGCGGAATCGTTTCCGAGTGTGTGTGGTCATGAGTTAGAAATGTTTGCTGTGGCGCTCCAAGACTGCCAAGTCGAGCGCACCCACTGGATTGTGAATGGTGAACACCGCTGTGGGTACTTAATTCAGTCAAAATGACAGACCAAGTGCATCATACATACATAAGAAATTTCTGGGACTAAGTTTGGC
>JBAVRC010000040.1:0-1890 GCA_049694615.1 Thermosynechococcaceae cyanobacterium
GGGATAGCTCAGTTGGTAGAGCAGAGGACTGAAAATCCTCGTGTCCGGAGTTCAAATCTCCGTCCTGGCATTCAACACAATCCAGCCAAGTCACTAATGAGTAAAGGTTTCAAGCGAAGCCTTAACCCCTATTATCTTGTCAAGTCTTTTCAAGACCGTGCAGCTTTAGTCAGAATTTGGCAAGATATGAGTCACGGTTTTAGACACGAATCGTGATAAAGCATTGGCGCGGCCTTCCATAGGAAGCATTTTTCGTAGCGATCGCATCCATAAATTCTTAATTCTTGCTGAGAAATTCATAAGGGTTTTTGGGGCAAAAATTAGTTTTCTTAATTTAGATTTTTAGCATCCTATCATATTTCGATCCTCGCTTTCCGTGACGATCAACATAATGCTTAGGTGAGTTCAATGCGACGTTTGGTGCTGCCAAAGGTTGCGGTTAATCAGCGGTTAATCAAAGGAGAATGCTCATGACACTTGAAGGTAAGGTCGCGCTCGTTACAGGGAGCAGTCAAGGCATCGGTCAGGGAATTGTTTTGCGTTTGGCCCAGGAAGGTGCGAATGTTGTGATTAACTATCGCTCTCATCCAGAAGGGGCGGAGGAGACCTTGGCAAAGGTTCAAGAAACGGGCGGCAGTTGCTATACGGCATTATGTCCTCACTCAATGGGGTATACCCTGCAAGCAGATTTGGGCAGCGTAGAAGAAGTGCGTCAACTGATTGCGGACAGCATTCAGCATTTCGGACAGTTGGATATTTTAGTGAACAACGCCGGGATTGAAAAACATGCGCCCTTTTGGGAAGCCACGGAAGCAGATTACGATGCCGTGATGAATGTCAACTTGAAAGGTGTGTTTTTTGCCACCCAAGCGTTTGTTCAGCATCTGATTGAAACGAAGCGAACTGGGAAAATCATCAACATTAGCTCGGTGCATGAGGAACTGCCTTTTCCCAATTTCACAGCTTACTGTGCCAGTAAGGGCGGTATGAAGATGCTGACCCGCAATCTAGCCGTTTAGCTAGGTTCTTTAGGTATCACCATCAACAATGTGGCACCAGGAGCGATTGAAACGCCTATCAATACTAAGCTCTTAAACGATCCGCAAAAGTTAGGCGCACTCCTTAATAACATTCCTCTGGGTCGGCTCGGTCAACCCCAAGATGTTGCCTCACTCGTGGCATTTCTGGCTTCAGAAGATGCAGGTTACATCACGGGCAGCACGTTCTTTGTCGATGGCGGGTTGCTTTGGAATTATCAGGAGCAGTAGTGCAGTCCAGGAGGCGATCGCCCTTTCCCCTCCCCAAGAATCCATCGTCAATCAGCTTTACGGGCTTTGAAGGTGGAGCGATCGCCCCCACGAAATTTAATGAGACCCTCCACTTCATCTTTACTGCTGAGCTGTAGCCCTCCACTTCCGCTAGCTTCATCCATTTCGGCAGCTCCTTGCCCAAGTAAACGCGAAGTGAACTGAGATTATGGAAACAAGTCTAGGCGAATCCATAGTTGTCGGGCTGCTAGTTGAGAAGGACTATTCATTTCCAAAGATTCCGTAGTAACTTTCCCAATTGCACTAATTCCCATCACTTTGCCAGAATTAGTATCAATCTGGAAATGCTCACTCCACCGATCCGCTCTTGGATGAAAGAAGCGTACTTCAGTGCTAGAGTCAGGCACTGTGCCACTGGTACGAGTTCCTTTACGGAGATTACAGGAACGACATGAAAGGGCTAAATTAGGTTCATCGTTTGCACCTTGCTGAGAAAGCGGGATGATGTGTTCAACCTCAAAGGGAAAATTAAAAACCAGTTCAGGTGCTTGGCAATATTCGCAACGGTGGTTGGCTCGTGCCGCAACGATGGTGTAATAGGGATTCATGCACTCCCTTGCTG
>JBAVRC010000041.1:0-2501 GCA_049694615.1 Thermosynechococcaceae cyanobacterium
GGGTGCGATCACGCTCCATGGCACTGGTTTTCAAAAAGGCATGACCGGGATAGGTATTTTCCTGAAAATAATCATTCATCCCCAAATAGTCGGCCAGGGTAATTTTCCAATCCAGACGATAGAGGGGCGATCGCCCCTTCACTGCCGTGTGATACTGCACCAAACGACTTACCAAGGTGCTGTCCGTTGCTTGTTTGTTGGTTTCGGACCGGATGTATTGATTTTCCAGGGGCAAATCAGGCAGACGCCCATAGACAAACTGAGCAATTTGCCCCGGAGAAACCGATTGCGACAACGACGGTGCAGCCGTTAGCCCCAGAACCATCAAGCCCACAGCAAAATGGCCAAGGGCCAATTTCCGGCTACGGGACCAAAACGGACGCAGTTGTTTCACGGCTTGCTCCTCATTACTCGCCAATGATTTCCGGTTGGGTGAGTTCATCGGACATTTCCAAAATGGCGTGCATCACAGGCTTGATGCCACCATCGTCAAAATCTTCCATGTTTTCGCGGCGGCGACGTTTCTTGGCCCGATTGGCCACTTGAACGGTAATACGATATCGATTCGACGACGCACTGATCAACTCTTCAGCGCGGCGCATAACTTGCACGGTATCGACAACAGGGCGCTTTTGCATGGAATCCCTAACGGCCTCGGTTCAGGTTACTCTTTAGTTTAACAAGAAGATTTCCTCCCCTCAAAGGGTGATCGCCCAAACTGCGATAATGGGCACTTGGACACCGTCCGTTAACCCCGTCGTTGCGGCCTCGAAAAATCTTGATGACCCCGATAGAAAGTTATCATCTCTGCGGTCAAGCGGAGATGATATAAGTAGGGGGACATTCGTTTCGAGATCGACTGTCGGGTTGGATAGCGGAGTTAAAACGCTCTCCATTTTTTCATGCTTTGCCATCGCACATTTTAGGTACGCCGCCATCATGACCGCAGTGACGCCTCTTTCTGCCTCTGCTATCCCCGCCTTTTGCGAAGGAATTCAGTATTTTGGAGACACCTGGCCCGATTTTGACCAGTACGCCCAAGCACCAGCCATTTCCGCCGCAGAAGCCGCGATCGCAGATCCAACAGACCCAGTTGCTGTCTACCAAACCCTGCTCGCTGCCGATGCGCTGCGTTACCTCACCCTCCAAATCACCGCCAGCAAATCATCAGGGCACCCCGGCGGGTTTGCCAGTTCCGTGGAAGCCTATGCCAGTCTGGTGATGCTGGGCTATAAAAATATTTTCACGGAAGTGGGTCACCATGCACCGGGCTTCTATAGCGCCATGTTTATGGATCGGTCCCTGGAAAAAATGGGGATTCAGACCGTTCAGGAACTGCGCGATCGCTTTCGTGAACGACATGGATTACTCGGACACCTGTCGGGCCAAATTCCTGGTTTATTGGGACCCGCCGGACCCCTAGGACAAGGCCAACATTTCGCCATGGCTGCGGCCCTGTTACACCGCGAGACCCTCTTTCCCTTCACCGTGGGCGACGGTGGTTTAGGCGAACCCTACATTGTCAGCAGCATGGCCCACTTCCATACGGCCTACCCCAACGTGACCAACTTTTTACCCGTCCTGGTTTGGAACGGGTATAGCCAAGAACACCACAGCATGGTCTCGCTCCAGTCCAATAAAGGCATGGTGCGGTACTGGGAAGGCAATGGCTTTGACGAAGTGGTTTTAGTCGATGCCAAGCTCTACGACGACGCCGATCAATCGGGTGACTATGTCGATAGCACCGCCTTTTCGTTCAAACAGCGACTGGCTTTTATGGAAGCGGTCCTGATTGGCATGGACCAAGCGGCCCGGTTGGCCTTGAGCGGTAAACTCACGGTGTTTATCATCAAACAACTCAAAGGGGCTGGGGTTCATGCCCTAGGCGCAAAATCCCATAACCTCTATGCCCACCACACCCTGGACAACCCCGATATTGTGTCGGCACTGCAGGGGCGATCGCTTTCGCCTGAAAGTTGGGCCTTGGTCCGCACCAACCTCAGCCGTGCTGGGGGCGGTCCGGCAGCGGAAACCGTCGTGACCGAATTTACCCTGCCCTTACCGGATCTGCAAACTTTGGCTCTGGATGACTATCCCGTGGCCGGAGACCCCAAAGTCTCCACCACCGCCATGGGACAACTGGTGGCCCAGGTAGGTCGTCTGGATCCCCGGTATTTGGTGACCAATGCCGATGGCAATGAAGCCTCCGGCATTGCCAATATCAACCAAGCCCTCAAGATCATTCACCCCACCGAAGACCCGCTGTACTACCAAGGTCCGTCCGGTCAAGTCTACGAACCCCTGAGCGAAGATGCCTGCGCGGGTTTGGCTGCCGGGTTGGCCTTGATGGGGAGTCGGACCCTGTGGTGTTCCTATGAGTCCTTTGCCATCAACGGGTTGCCCATTTGGCAGACCGTCATTCAAGCCATGGCCGAATTGCGCCGTTCCACCACCTCTACGATCACCCTCTTTACTGCCGGAGCCTTGGAGCAGGGTCGCAA
>JBAVRC010000042.1:0-2507 GCA_049694615.1 Thermosynechococcaceae cyanobacterium
GACCATCAGCGAATTGCAACAGAAATTAGGCAACTTTCAGATTATTGGGTTAGGGGGTCCCTATGGCGGGATTGTACCGCTGACCCATACGGCGCTTCAGCAATATTTTGGCAAAGTCATCGTTCAAATGGCTCCAGTTCCCGATGCAACGCAGAAACTGCCGCAACAATACAAAGCCCTTGAAGGCGAACGGTTGATTCCAGCCACTGATCCCAATTGGCAAGCATTAGGGATGAGGGTCAAATATCTGATTGTGTTGTTTCCCCGGTAAAACGGCGATATAGACCCTTTTACGCTAAAAAGCGTAGATCGTTCGATCTACGCTTTTCTTAATATTTGAGCGCACAGGACGTTCCAAATCTAGGACATGCAAGACTCAAAGTAAGGGGATAAAGCAGTTGGTAATCCCGTATTAGAATCGATTGACCCGCTAAATTGGGATTTGATCAATAGGGCAATGGCTTGGGATTGCGACAAATTGGACTGCATCTGGTTAATCGAACACTGACACATGCGCTGGGCTTGATCAGCCGACTTACCTTTAGCCGTCAGTTTAGAGGAACATCCGGCGGTATATCGAGCAATCAAGGTTGAGCTATAGGTATAAGCGGATACTGAGGAAATCGGTCCCAGCATCATGCCCATTACACCAGTTGCCGTTAATAAACCAGACAAAATAAATGCGCGAGTCATCGTAATTCTCCTAAGTGAACGCTGGAACCTGGGCGGAATGTAGACTCCAGACTAAAAGTGATTCAGATAAAAGCGAGTCTACTCTTAGGCTTCCCTCTGAATGCATTCATCAATCATGGATTCATTCAAGATGTGTTAAGAATAGACGGCTCAACTCGTTGCACCAATGATATCAATCACAGTGGACTGTGTTCCATATCACCTCCCCCTGCCGTCTGCGATCGCCCTGAGGCACTCCGCTACGCAGCGCTCCGAACTTGAGTTGCACTAACCCACTTAGACGAGGGCATCGTCCCTTAGGTTGCCGTGCTGATTCGCATTTTATCTCGATGCTTTGAAATAATTATAGATAATAGTCTATTGCTTCGCTTCTGTGTCCAAATCCCGGACTGTTACAATAGATGGGCTGTTCCTGCACCTTGCCAATTCAATTGACCATGCAACCTCGTCGCACTGCCCGTGAGCTAGCCCTTCTGAGTGCCAGCCAAATGCCAACTGACCATGCCAAGCTGTCGCAGCAGGAGCTACAGGCGTTTACCTTAGCCGCTGTCCGCACCTTGGTTGGCGAAGTCAAGGATGCCTTGGAAACCTCTGCCCTGGAACTCAAGCGCAGTAGCGATCGCCTTTTGAAAACGAAGCTGTTTGCCACAGATATTCAAAGTTCCCAGGCGATGTTGAATGACGCCATCGAACTGGCGCAAACGGCCATCAATCGGTTGGGGATTGCGGTCGATTTACCGGAGCTTGCCCAAGTGGCCCATCAAACCGAGGTTCGCGACTACGCCTTGTCTATTGTGATGACCTTAAATGAACGCAGTGCGGAAATTGACAAAATCCTAGAAGATGCGTTGGTGGACTGGCAATTAAGCCGATTGGCACAAATTGATCGGACTATTTTAAAGATTGCGGTGGCGGAAATCCATTATCTGGAAGTTCCAGAGCGGGTGGCGATCAATGAGGCGGTGGAGCTAGCCAAGCGTTACAGTACCGAAGATGGTCATCGGTTTGTCAATGGGGTGCTGCGACGGGTCAGCCGACAAATGACTGCCAAAGTCGAGTCTTAATGTCTGTGGAACGCTTTGGTATTGAACAAGGCATGGAACAAGGTGCTGCTCAGGAAGCGCGATCGCTGATTGTTAGTCCTTTAACCCGACGTGTTGGCAACCTGATGTGCAGACAAAACAGCATGGCGAACCCTGCGGAATGACTGAAACAACCGCAAAGAACACATTACCGCTGTTATTAAAAGCAGTAGGGCGTTTCGATAGATCCCGAAAGGAACACATTGCCGCTGCCATCAACAGCCACGCCACAAGACACGTCATCTTGATCCGTCCCCACCTGACGGACCCACAATAGGGTGCCATTGGGACCATAGGCAGCCACAAAGGCATCTTCTCCTCCCTTATCGAGGAACCCAAGATTGCCACCGGTCCTTCCCGAAATCAACACATTACCGCTGCTATTGGTGGCCACGCCATTAGAAAGGTCAGTGCTTGTGGTCCCCAGTTGCTTTTCCCAGAGCAAGGCACCAGCGGGGCTATATTTGGCCACCCAGGCATCATAAAGTCCCTGATTGGGCCCGCCGAAATCGCCATTGGTATACCCCGAAATCACCACATTGCCGCTGCTATCGGTGGCCACGCCATTAGAATAGTCAGTGTTTGTGGACCCCGGTTGCTTTTTCCAGAGCAAAGCACCAGCAGGGCTATATTTGGCCACAAAAGCATCCCCGTTTCCCTTATTGGTCCCGCTGAGATTGCCTCCGGTATAGCCCGAAATCACCACATTGCCGCTGCTATCCGTGGCCACGC
>JBAVRC010000043.1:0-2422 GCA_049694615.1 Thermosynechococcaceae cyanobacterium
GAACCAATCAGCAAATCCAACCAGGAGATGACCCAAGCCGAACTGGAGGCCAAGATCAAACGGCTGGAGGAGGAAATGAAAGCGGAAGAAATGACGCCGAGCGAGGAAATCGAATACGAACTGGAGGTGTGCGGCCTGAAGGGATATCTGGGACGGGCTTACCAGTGGACGCCTCAGGAGGATTCGACGAGGGAGGATTTGATAGCGATTCTATGTCCGAGCAATCAGGCGATATCCAGGATGGAGTCATATCTGTTGAGCGGGGAGAAACAACTGGGCTATCTGGACTATCTGGCCGAGCGGGTGGCATGGATGATGCTGCAAGAAGAGAGCCTGAAGACAGCGCAAAGGATCATCAGGCATTACCTGGATCGGGAGGGCTGGAATCAGATCGAATTGCCCTCGCCAAAGACCGCAACAGCGCTGGAATGGGGTCAAGCCGTGACGGTCTACAACTTCGAGTTTCAAGAATGGTTGAAGGGTCAATACACGCACAATCAGGCGGATCTGGGATTCCCGATGGAACCAGAGCCAGTCACGGAGGAGGTCAAGGAATTGATCGAAACCCTGACATTGGAGGAATGGATGATCTCAGTGGCGACAATCTACAAGGAGTGGGACTAATCATGGCAGACGAACCGTCAATCCAAGCCGATGAGATTTTAGACGGAGAGACCATCAGACAAGTCCCGTACCGAGCGAAGTCTGAGGCACCAAATGTCGATACCCTGGTACCAGCGAATATGCGGTCATCGATTGGGAATGCCCTGGAGACCCTAGAGCAAGAGGTGGGCAACCTGGATGATTATGTGGCGGGACGGCTGGGAATTCAAGATCGCGAAACGCTTTATGGGCGCTACAGTGCCGAGCAAGTGGATGCATTGGCGCTGGCCTTCAATAACCTATCGAAAGGGGAAGCGTTCATCATTGGGGATCAGACTGGAATTGGCAAGGGTCGTTTTGTGGCAGGGGTTCTGGAGTATGCGCGTCAGCGGGAACTGATCCCGATTTTTGTGACTGAGAAACCGGATTTGTACACGGACATTTTCAGAGACTTGTCCGATATCAAGGCAAAAGCGTTTAATCCGCTGATTACCAATACAGGGAAGAAGGTACTGCTGCCGGATGGTAGCACCTTAAAGACAGGAACTACCGAAGCCCAGAAGCGGATTATCAAAGACTTGATCGCGCGTCGAGACATTGGCAACTACGATTCGGTGTTCACCACCTATTCCCAATTGCAGACGATGAAAGGCGAGGACACAGATCGTCGGGAACTGCTGCGGGTGATCGCGCCGATGTCGATATTGGTCTTGGATGAGAGCCACAATGCTGGGGGAACGGCAAAACCTTATCAGGATAAAGCGGGGGCACTAGATCGAGCGGATTTTGTGCGGGAATTAGTGAAGCGATCGTCAGGGGTGGTGTATAGTTCTGCAACCTATGCCAAGAACCCTCATGTAATGACGCTGTATTCGGCAAGAACCGGAATGCGCCATGCCGTCGAACGAGAAGAGAATCTAGTGGGATTGATTCAGGAGGGTGGTGTTCCCTTGCAGCAGATGTTGGCGTCAAAACTGACTGAAGCAGGTCAGTATATTAGGCGGGAGAGGTCGTATACCGGGATAGAATTCGGTGCAAAGGTGTTGCCCGTCAACCGAGAAGCAGCAGAGAACATCGCGAAGACCATGAGCCTGATCATGGAGTTTGACCAGGCTAAGCAGGAATCGTTGAGGGAGAAGGATGCCGAGATAAAATCCGAGGCGAAACGGGTGATGCAGGATGCGTCGATTGGGAAGCCGGGAGCGTCAAGCACCAACTTTACTGCCCTCATGCATAATGTCGTTAGCCAGACGCTGCTAGCGATGAAAGCAGAAGCAACGGTGCAGGAGGCACTAGAAGCGCTAAAGCGGGGAGAGAAGCCAGTTATTGGCCTATCGAATACGATGGGTTCATTGATTGGCGAAGCCGCTGATAATCAGTCATTACGACCAGGCGATCCGATTAAATTGAGCGTGGGGGATTTGCTAAACCGCTACTTAGAACGCTCGCGGTGCTTGATGCTGCGAGATTATGACGGAAAAGTAGAAACGCACCGAATGTCGGATGAAGAATTAAGCCCAGAAGCGCTAGAGATATACGAAGAAGCAGGTCAACTGATCCGCGAAATCGACTGGTCAGGGATTCCCATCTCTCCCATCGATCATATCCGGCATCGTCTAACGGAAGAGGGTTATAGGGCCAATGAATTAACGAAGCGGGACGACCGGATCGAGTATGGGCCAAATGGGGAACAGTATTACGAACTGCGAAATCAGGGAGAGAAAACGCCAGAGGCGAATAACAAACGGATCAGGGCGTTCAATTCGGGCGAACTGGATGTCATCATCTTGAACCGCTCTGGTGCGACAGGGATCAGCCT
>JBAVRC010000044.1:0-11621 GCA_049694615.1 Thermosynechococcaceae cyanobacterium
CTTTTTGTCCTTGCCAAACTTATTGGCGTACTCAAGTTCAGCTGTTGCTTGATAAGGGTCACCTGTTAGACCACCACCAAAATTATTAGCGACTGAGTTAGCTGGACTAGCAGCAACATAAGCCGCACGGAAACTGAACGGACCACCACCAATGTTCCAGTCTACAGCAGCACCAGCGCCACCAGCACCATCAACCCCATTGGTAATAATCAAAGGGTTGTTGATGAAAAATCCAGAACTGAAGTCTTGAGCAGAATTATTGGCGTAGCTGTTGAAGTCTAAGAAATCACTGGGGAAGATGCGAGGACCAACAGTAACAGTTAAATTTTTGACTGGTTTAAAGGAGTAAGCTAAGCGGCGAAGCGAAACATTAGTACTGGTGTTCGCGTAATCTACCGTACCGCCATCAAAACGACCTCGATATAGACCATCTCCGTTGTAGTCAGGGCCAGTAACTCCTACACCCGAGAAAAAGTCTGTGCCCCCATTACCAACTTCCAACTGGGTTTGCAATAAGTCATTTCCGGTAAAACTGGTGTTGAAGTTCAAACGAACTCTTGCAAGAGCAGAGGCACGGGAATCGAAGTTGTTATTGCCAGCAACACCATCAGCATTAAGCACATCTCCATACTGCCCCGCCATAACCACTTCGCCTTGCAGCTTGGTGGTGGTGGAGAACTGTTGGGCCTCAAGGGTGGCAGTCCGCGCTTCCAGACCATCAACCCGACCTTTCAGTGTTGCAAGTTCAGCCTTGAACTCTTCTTGCAATGCTTTAACGGCTGCTAAATCTTCTTTGGTGGCAAAGCGATCGCTAATTTGGTCTAAGCACGCGTTGAGGGCTGCTGCCATTTCATAACGAGTCGCTGCACGATTGCCTCGGAATGTGCCATCGGGATAACCTGCGATACAACCATAGCGCTCAACCAAGGATTGCAGTGCTTGGAAGGCCCAATCGGTGGGCTGTACATCAGACAATTGCGAAACTGACGTAACCTGACCGATGGCCGCATTGCTTTTAACGTCGGACATCAAACCAGAAACGGAATTAACGGGTTCTGCCGATACAGAACCTGCTTGCATGGCCAGACCAAGCAAGCCCAAGCTTCCGGCTACAAAAAATAACTTGTTCATAAATCAACTCCACTCACTCACTAATGACACTCAGATTAGGGATTATTCTTTTCTGAGTGGTTTCTCAAAGAACTGCGCTGACCACTCAGGGCAAGGATTTTGAGACTTGATCGAAACCCTTAAAACGCTGCAATAGCGAATTATAGAATTCCGTGTGTACCACTATACTCCATTTTGCTCGGATGAGCCAAGGCGAACCAAATTAAAAAATCTAGCGTTGCCTAACATCCCAACCCTTACCCTGCTTTCGCAACCGTCAGTCTTTCCGACGTCGGCGCACTGCCTTGGGTTCCAACCTGAATCAACTCGACTTTGTACCCGTCGGGATCTTCCACAAAGGCGATTACGGTCGATCCATGTTTCATCGGTCCGGGCTGACGGGTCACGGATCCGCCCTTAGCTGCAATCTCTTGGCAAGCTGTATAGATATCGGTCACGCCCAACGCAATATGACCATAGGCCGTGCCCAATTCATAGGACTCTACCCCCCAGTTATGGGTCAACTCCAACACCGTATGATCCGATTCGTCGCCATAGCCGACAAAGGCCAAGGTGAACTTCCCGTCCGGGTAGTCCTTGCGGCGCAGTAACTTCATGCCCAACACTTCGCAATAGAACGCTAAGGAGCGCTCTAGATCGCCAACCCGCAACATGGTGTGTAAGAAACGCATGACAAAACTTTCCTGAACACGTCTTGACTTGCTTTCTATTGTGCCGCGTTCCCCTAGGATTGTTTAAGAAGTCAACTGAACGACAGACTGCACCCAGGATGTCGCGCAATATCAAATCAATTCAGGTATTAGGGAAACTTACGCATGCAAGACACTGCGATCGCAGCTATCGACGCCCGCGAAATCTTAGACTCCCGTGGGCGTCCCACCATTGAAGCAGAAGTCATCTTGAACTGCGGTGCCTATGGTATTGCCCAGGTTCCCAGCGGGGCTTCCACGGGTAGCTTTGAGGCCCATGAGTTACGCGATGACGACCCCCAACGGTATGGTGGCAAAGGGGTCCTCAAGGCCGTTGAATATGTCAAAACCAGCCTTCAATCGGAACTGATTGGCCTGGATGCCCTCAATCAAACCGAAGTTGACCAGGCCATGATTGACTTGGACGGGTCCACCAACAAAACCAACTTGGGGGCCAATGCCATTTTGGCGGTCTCCCTTGCTTCGGCTAAAGCGGCTGCTGATGCGCTGGAATTGCCCTTGTATCGCTACTTAGGGGGGCCGCTGTCCAATCTGCTGCCTGTGCCCCTGATGAATGTGATCAACGGCGGGGCCCATGCCGACAACAATGTCGATATCCAGGAATTTATGATTGTGCCCCACGGTGCGCCGAGCTTCCGCGAAGCCCTACGCTGGGGGGCAGAGGTCTTTACCGCCCTGAGTAAAGTCCTCAAGGACAAAAATTTATTGACGGGGGTCGGCGATGAAGGGGGGTTTGCCCCTAATCTGGGATCCAACCAAGAAGCCCTAGATCTGTTGATCTCTGCCATCGAAAAGGCTGGGTATAAACCGGGAACTGAAGTGGCCCTCGCCTTGGATGTTGCCGCCAGCGAATTTTATAAAGATGGACAATATACCTACGATGGCACCGCCCATTCGCCGACCGAATTAATTGACTATATGTCTGACTTGAGTAGTCGCTACCCGATTGTCTCCATTGAAGACCCCCTCCATGAGGATGACTGGTCCCACTGGCAACTGATGACGCAGAAGTTGGGCGATCGCATCCAACTCGTCGGCGACGACCTGTTTGTGACCAATCCGGTGCGGTTGAAACAAGGCATCGACCAACAGGCGGCCAACACCATTTTGATTAAACTCAACCAGATCGGCTCCCTCACCGAAACCTTGCAAACCATCGACTTAGCAACCCGGAACCGCTATAAGTCCGTCATCAGCCATCGCTCTGGCGAAACGGAGGATACCACTATTGCTGATTTAGCGGTGGCCACGCGGGCAGGCCAAATCAAAACCGGATCCCTCTGTCGCAGTGAACGGGTTGCTAAATACAACCGTCTCTTGCGCATTGAAGATGAACTGGGGGATGGGGCTATCTATGCGGGGGCGGTAGGACTGGGTCCAACGCTGTCCTAGTTCAGCCCAAATTAGTCGTGTAATGCAATGCCTCACCGCATTGATCTCCTCTAATGAGGGGATCAATGCATTGAATAAAACGGTGAGATAGACTTGACGTCAACCCTTCAAGTCACTCAGAATGGTCGCGATTCTTCCTAAAATCCTTACCTTCGATGAATTTCTGGACTGGGACGATGGGTCTAGCCGCTCGTTCGAGTTGACCGATGGAGTGCCCATGCCCCTCAGCGAACCCACGGCCAAACATGAAGATGTGGTGGATGGGCTGTGTCGTCTCTTGGCCGACCATTGCCAGTCTCAGCATTTACCCTATGTTCCGCGCCAAGGCAAACAGGTTAGACTCCATCCGTCTGCAACCGGAAACGAGTCCAGCCGCAAGGCGGACATTGTCATCTTTGCTAAAGAAGAATGGGATCGAATGCGCCAAAGCTCCGCCTCAGCGGCGGCTTATGTTCCGCCGCCTTTGATCGTCGAGGTCGTCAGCACCAACTGGCGGGACGATTACCGCATCAAGTTAAACGAATATGAGACTCTGGGCGTACCGGAATACTGGATCGTCGATTATGCCGGACTTGGGGGCGTTCAGTATATTGGCACCCCCAAGCAACCAACCGTCACCGTCAACCACCTCATTGAGGGAGAGTATCAGGCCCAAGCCTATCAAGGCGAAGATCCCATCCGTTCGCGAACCTTCCCGAAATTGATGCTAACCGCCCGGCAAATGGTCCTCATGACCGCTGACGGTTAAGCCTTCTCCTCTGGTTGGAAGTTGAGGGCAACCCCATTCATGCAATAACGTTTCCCGGTTGGGGCCGGACCGTCATCGAACACATGGCCCAAATGCCCACCACAGCGATCGCAATGGACTTCCGTCCGTACGGTAAAAAAGGAGCGATCCGTGCTTGTGCCAATGGCGCGATCCATCGGGTCGTAGAAACTGGGCCACCCGGTGCCGCTGTTGAACTTGGTTTCCGAGGTAAAGAGGGGGTGTCCGCATCCGGCACAGACATAGATGCCTTTCCCGTATTCTTTATCGAGGGGACTCGTGCCCGCTCGTTCCGTTCCATGTTGTCGTAGGACGCGGAATTGCTCTGGCGTCAAGCTTTGCCGCCATTCTGCTTCAGTTTTTGTCACAGCGAATTGAGTATCTGGGGCTGCCATAACAACGGATCTCCTTGACCAATGATTGAGTAAATAAGTGGCACCAAGCCAAGCCACACCGGCGGTTAAAAAGGTTCGTTTGTGCATCGGGCAACAACTTAGCGGTTTCTTTAGTGTGGGCGATCGCCCTGAACTTAGGCTAACAATTTCCTGAGCATTCGCTGAGCAGAAATGTGCAAATTGAGCCAATTCCCCCTGCGTTATACTCAACTCAGGCTTACCGGAGAGTTTTGTTATGGTGCGTCTCGATCCTAGTCCCCCCACGGTGAATAAGACTGCACCTGATGATCGTATTCAGTTGCCGCACAACCTCTACAGCGACGAGCCGCCCTTGGAAACCGATTTTCATCGCGAACAGATTGACCTGTTGATTCGCCTACTCAAATATTGGTGGCGGGATCGCTCCGACTTCTACATTTCTGGCAACCTGACGGTCTACTACAACGAACAACAACTTAAAAACCGCGACTTCCGGGGACCGGATGTGTTTGTGGTTCTAGGGACTGAGAAACGCGATCGCCGCAGTTGGACGATTTGGGAAGAAGGGGGCAAATATCCCAACGTGGTGATTGAGCTCCTCTCAGATTCCACCGCAACGGTAGACCGTGGTCTCAAGAAAGATCTGTATCAAGATGTGTGGCGGGTGCCGGAATACTACTGGTTTCATCCCGAAACGATGGAATTTGCTGGATTTCGGTTAGTCGATAGCATCTATACGGCAATTGTGCCGACCCAGAGCGGCAGGTTGCCCAGCAATCAATTGGGTCTAGAATTGGGCCTTTCTGATCGACAGTTACGTTGGTACACAGCAGATGGGAATTTAATTCCCCTCCCTGAAGAGGCCGAACGGCAGGCCAAAGAGCGACTAGAGGCTTACTTGCGATCACAAGGGATTGACCCCAATCAACTCCCTAACCTGTAAACAAAAAACTGTTTAAGTCAGTCTGGGGTTGACCTTTACCGCTTGGCTTCCAGAATACGAGAGAAATAAAATTGTGTCGCAGTCATTTCCCTGCGTCCAATCTGCCACCCTTGCTGTTTCAACACTGCAATAACATCGGACTCTTGATGTAAATAAGCCCGTGTTGCTTTGCTCGGCCCGGGGAAAAAATCGCCGATTCTCTTGAGCAGGCTATAGAACAAGGTTTTGGGCGCAAAACTGAGGATCAGGCGATGGGTGGCCAGAGAACCCAAGTGCGCAATCATTTGATCGGCCTTGTCTTGAGGGTAATGAATTAACACATCCAAGCAAATCACCGTATCGTATTGACCCGATAAATGTTCAAGATCCTGCACGGTGAACTGTGGATTCCCTTGATTGCCCAATTGCTCAACCGCACGGGTCTGGGCTTCTTCCACCATTTTGGCCGAAATATCGCTGCCATAGACTTGCGCCCCCATGTCTGCCAACGGAATGCTCAAACTACCAACACCGCATCCCGCATCGCAAATAGACAAAGCGGACGCATTGCCATCGGCCCGTATCCAGCCAAGGACCGTATCGACGGTTTGTTGATGTCCGTTCCGAATATCGAGCTGGACCTTATTAACCTCGCCATCCCCATAGATCCGCTGCCAGCGATCAAAGCCCACTGAGTTGAAATAGGACGCAACGATGGTTTTATCGTCTGTTGTTGTCATAAATGAATGTTTATTACCCGCAGTGTCTAACGTCAACAATTTTGAACCCCTTGTTGATTGTAGTCACTGGTGCGATCGCAATCCAAGGACCAGACCCATTTCTTGCGCGATGCCTAGGGCAGACTCGCTATACTAAGTCAGGCATGCGCATCCATTAACCCCGCAAGTCTATGCAAACGAGGAACTTTTCATGAATCAAGACCCCTCTCAAGTCTTTCCCATCCGCTGGCAAACCTTGAGACCGTGGCTCACCACCCTGGCCGTGATTTGGTTCCTGGGATTCATTGGCTTAGGCTGGCTCATTAAGTCTTTTCTCGTGTTGATCGGGTTTATTACCCTGGCCCCCATTGTGGCCTTTATGGGGTTGCGTTGGTGGCTCAGTCGCAGTTTAATCCAAGATACTTGTCCAGTCTGTCAGTTTGAATTCACGGCCCTGAAGCAGGCTCAGGCCCGTTGTCCCAATTGCGGTGAACAACTGAGTGTGAACAACGGCAAATTTCAACGGCTATCGTCGCCAGGAACTATTGATATACAAGCGGTTGAAGTCACTGCTCAGGTGCTAGACGATGAGAATCCGTTTGAAAAGCTCCCTAAAGGTTAGGGGCTGAGCAATTGGCACTGGGCATGGTGCCGTAGCAGATGATCGCACAGCACGATCGCCATCATGGCTTCCACCATCGGTACGGCGCGTGGCAACACGCAAGGGTCATGGCGTCCCTTGGCGGCGAGAACGGTTTCTTCCCCGGCTTGGTTCACGGTTTTTTGAGCTTGGCCAATGGTGGCGGTGGGCTTAAACGCCACCCGCACAATAATATTTTCGCCGTTGGAGATGCCGCCTTGGATACCGCCGGAGCGATTGGTGACGGTGCGAATGCGACCTGACTCGTCCGTATAAAACTCGTCGTTGTGTTCTTTGCCGGTTAAGTAAGTCCCCGCAAATCCTGACCCAATTTCAAACCCTTTGCTGGCCGGGAGTGACATCGCCCCTTTAGCGAGATCGGCTTCTAGCTTATCGAAGACGGGTTCCCCGAGTCCCAACGGGACGTTCCGTGCCACACATTCGACCACCCCGCCAATGGAATCGGCGTTTTGGCGGGTGGCATCAATCAGGGCAATCATTTTCTCGGCATAGAGGGCATGGGGACACCGCACCATATTGCTTTCCACTTGATCTAAGGTGACGGTATCCGGGTCGATGGGGGCTTCTAAGTCTTTAATCCGGCGGACATAGCCAATGATCTCAATCCCTGCTGTTTGTTGGAGGATTTTTTTGGCGATCGCCCCAGCCGCTACCCGACCAATGGTTTCGCGGGCTGAGGAGCGGCCCCCGCCCTGCCAATTGCGAATTCCGTATTTGGCATCGTAGGTGGCATCGGCATGGGAAGGACGGTACACCGTGGCCATCTCGTCATAGTCTTGGGGCCGCGTATTTTTGTTGCGCACCAAGACCGCAATCGGCGTCCCAAGGGTTTTTCCTTGAAATACGCCCGACAGAATTTCGCAGGTATCGGCCTCGTCCCGTGGGGTGGTCACACGACTTTGACCGGGACGACGACGGTCCAGTTCAAATTGCAGATCGGCTTCCGATAAGGCCAGTTGTGGGGGACATCCGTCAATCACAACCCCCACACCGCCCCCATGGGATTCGCCGAAGGTTGTTACTCGAAAAAGATGCCCAAATGTATTGCCCATAATCTACTGAAAGTCTCGTTGGGAAGGCGATGTGCCGAAGAGCCTCTGCTGTTCCACTATCGCACACCCTGCGATCGCCCCGATCAGCTAACGGTCATCTTCTCTCCTTGTCCCTCTTCCATTTTCTCGATCAATCGTTCGACTTGCGGGGGCGTCAAATGGGTCAGTTCGCACAGCCAAAGTTTTAAGTCGTCCCGATTGCAGTGGGTTGTTTCAACCGACAAGTCCTCAATGCTAGCCATAATTTTAGGTCTATAGGATTTCAAAAAATCCTGAAATGTCCAAACTTAGCTTGCCCCGAAGGATACCGTCGAGGGACAACCCCACCCATTTTGGAGACGATCAATGGGGTCTCAGGGTTTCCCGCATCGATTCGGGCGAGAAACTCAGACAGGTTGAGAGAAAATCCGCCGTGCCTTCGACCAAGGGAATAACCTTGTCGTAGGCCATACGGGTTGGACCCAAGACACCTACGCTGCCCACCGGTGTTGTTCCCTTCTGATAGACGGAGGAGACTAAAGCGCAATTTTGCATGGGTTTGAGTGGATTCTCCGACCCAATACGGATGCGGATAGGCGGGTTCAAATGGCTGGAGGATGTGGCAAATGGAGGGCGATCAACCCATTCGCAGATTAAGGGCCAGAGTTGATCTTGCTCTTCTTCAAGCATTTGAATAATGGTTTGGGCTTGCGCCAGCTCTGAAAACTCCGGTTGGCGCAAGAATTCCGATAAACCGCCCACCAAAATAGGGTTGGCTGTAGAGGGGACCGTTCGTTGGCTTAAGTCTGCAAAGACCTGCTTGAGGGATGTGACAAATTGTTGGAACTCTCGACCCAGTTCTTCCCAGTCCAGGGCCGATAGTTGGTCTACCGACTGCCCATAGAGGCGCGGGTTGAGGAAATTGGACAGTAATTGCAATTCTTGCTCAAGCCAATCGGGACCGTTGTCATGGCTTAACTGTGCGGGCAAATTCATGAAAACAGAGCGGGTTTCGTAAGTATCGGTCACCAAGATCAACATCACCCGCTGGGGTTCAATTTGGACCAAGTGCAGGTGGCGAATCTTAGCAGGTGGCGATTGCGGCATCGTGATTAAGGCAACACAGCCGCTGAGGGTCGCTAAAATCTGGGCGGCATGGCGGAGCAGGGTTTCAAAACTGAGATACTCGCTTTTGAGTCGCTTGCCAAGCAGGGTTTGGATCCGCTCGACCAATTGATGGGAGGGGGTAATCAGTTCATCCACATAGTGACGATAGCCTGAGTCGGAGGGCACCCGACCAGCGGAGGTATGGGGTTGGTACAACAACCCAACTTTTTCGAGCATGCCCATCACATTGCGAATGGTGGCTGGACTCAAACTAAATTGATATTCCTTGGCAAGGGCTTGAGAGCCAACGGGTTCGGCTGTGGCGATGTAATAGTTGACGGTGGCCCAGAGGACTTTTTGTTGGCGTTCGGTGAGTTGAATGTCCACAGTTTTACGCTTCTGACAGGATGCCAAGACAATTTAGTAAGGCGGATTAGTAACGCGGAATAGTGGGGTCGACGACTACGGCATAGGCGTCAATGCCGCCTGCTACATTTTGGACCTGGGTGAAGCCTTGTTGCATCAGCCAATGGCACATTTGGGCCGAACGCATGCCGTGATGACATATCACGTAGGTTTCGCCATGGGGATCGAGTTGGGTTGGCAAGGTGGCCGACCATTGGGCCGACTGGCTGAGGGGCACGTTCATAAATCCGGGCACGCTGGCGATCGCCACTTCCTGCGGTTCGCGAACATCCAGAAGTTGCAAGGTGTCAGGGGCTGCAGCCATGCGTTGAGCCAGGGTCTCGACACTCACTTCAGCCAGGTTGGGAGCAAAGGACATAGGGGTCAAGATGGGTTATCTGAGATTTATTAACAATGCACAGCAAACTAGCACAATTTTGAAATAAATATGAATATTCTGTCACAGGTTGCTCAGAACGGCATTAAGTTCGACGGGATAGAATGAGGCTGAGGTTTCCGCCAACGTTTCGGGTTGCTTGCCCATGCCTAGGACTGATGTTAAGCCGCTGCACAGGGCTGATTCCCCGCGATCGCAACTGGCGGACTGCACGGTACGCCAAGTTCCGCCGTTGTTGGGGGCATCGCGATCGCAATTGACCGATTGGGTGCAGCAGCAGCAGCAACCCGCCTATCGGGGGCAACAGCTCCACCAATGGATTTATCAAAAAGGGGTACGGTCTTTAGGGGATATCACGGTGTTTCCGAAGGAATGGCGAGATCGGATCGCCTCAATTCCAGTGGGCCGTTCGACCCTAGAGCACCGCTCAGCGGCCCAAGACGGAACAGTGAAGTATCTGCTGAAATTGACCGATGGGCAGGTTATCGAGACCGTGGGCATTCCGACGGAACGGCGGTTGACCGTCTGTGTTTCGTCCCAAGTGGGGTGCGCCATGGCCTGCGATTTTTGCGCCACGGGGAAGGGCGGGTTTCAACGACATTTGACCTGTGC
Organism: Thermosynechococcaceae cyanobacterium; assembly: GCA_049694615.1. Lineage (GTDB taxonomy): Bacteria > Cyanobacteriota > Cyanobacteriia > Thermosynechococcales > Thermosynechococcaceae > JAAURS01. The sequence continues at coordinate 10,228 of JBAVRC010000044.1, forward strand.
TGAAATTGTGGATCAAGTGTTGACGGTGCAGGACGATTTCCAATTGCGGGTGAGCAATATTGTTTTTATGGGGATGGGCGAACCCCTCTTGAACTTGGAGCCGGTTCTGGCTGCGGTGCGATCGCTCAATATAGATGTCGGGATTGGTCAGCGTTCGATCACCGTTTCCACCGTTGGGGTGCCCCAGCGCATTTTGCAGTTAGCGGCCTATCAATTGCAAATTACCCTGGCGGTGAGTTTACACGCCTCCAATCAAGCGTTGCGGGAAACCTTGGTGCCCAGTGCTCGGCACTATCGCCTGGACCAATTGCTAGCGGACTGTCGACAGTATGTGGAACAGACGGGGCGGCGGGTGACCTTCGAGTACATTGTGTTGGCGGGCTACAATGATCGCCCCGAACATGCTTTGGAATTGGCCCAGTTGCTCAAGGGGTTCCAATCCCATGTCAATCTCATTCCCTATAACCCCATCAGCGAAGTGGACTATCAGCGCCCTGCGCCGCAACAACTCCAGACCTTTCTAAGCATCCTCCAGCGACATCGGGTGGTGGCAAGTATTCGTCAGTCGCGGGGACTAGACCGCGATGCAGCCTGCGGACAGTTGCGGGCGTCTCAAGCGATCGCGCTGGGAGGTCTTTGATGGGAACAAAGCTGCTGGGAGCCTTGGTCAGCGAAGTCGGTCATCTCTGGGCAACCTTAATGCCAGTGGATCCCGATCTGCGCACACCTCTGGCGATCGCCTTAGGGGCGGTTCCGGGTGCCCTCAGCCGCTACTACCTGACCCGTTGGTGCACGACTTGGTTGGGGACCGGGTTTCCCTACGGCACATTTTTGGTGAATCTTTCGGGGGCGCTGCTGATGGGCTTTTTTACGACCCTCGTGTTAGAAAAAACGGTGGTCTCGCCAGATGTGCGAGCCCTAGTGGCTGTTGGGTTTCTCGGCGCTTACACTACCTTTTCCACCTATGTCTTAGATACCGTTAATCTGATGCAGGGGGGGAGTTGGCACCGCGTCATGGTCTATTGGGGCGGTAGTGCGATGTTGGGCATTGTCAGTTTAGGGTTCGGCAGTGCGATCGCCCGTAAAATCTTATAAACCGAATGGAAAATGGAATTGAATTTTGCGCGGTGACCTACGCGCTGGAGCACCACAATTTGGTTCAACAATTAACCTTTCAGGTGCTGTCGGGAGAGACGCTCGTGCTGCTAGGACGCAGCGGCTGCGGCAAAACAACCACGCTGAAGCTTATCAATGGCCTTCTTCTGCCCACGTCAGGTCAGGTTTTAGTCGCCGGCAAAGCCACAACCCAATGGGATCTCATCCAACTTCGGCGACAGATGGGCTATGTCATTCAAGCGGTGGGGTTATTTCCCCACTTCACCGTGGCTCAGAAT
>JBAVRC010000045.1:0-2534 GCA_049694615.1 Thermosynechococcaceae cyanobacterium
CGCCAGAAGCCTTCAATTTTATGTCCATCTAGAGCTGTGGGTCCTGTCCAACCCTTAGGGGTCCGCAGAACAATCATGGGCCAGCGCGGACGTTGGGCAATACCATTTTGCCGCGCTTCTTGCTGAATTTGCTGAATCTCCACCATACAGAGATCCAGGGTTGCCGCCATGGATTGGTGCATACTCTCTGGCTCTGAACCCTCGACAAAATAGGGCGTATAACCATAGCCAACAAAGAGGGCTTCTAATTCTTCATGGCTAATGCGCGATAGGAGGCTGGGATTATTAATCTTGTAACCGTTCAAATGCAGGATAGGAAGTACTGCCCCATCCCGAATCGGATTGATAAATTTGTTAGCGTGCCATGCGGTGGCTAGAGGTCCTGTTTCCGCTTCGCCATCGCCCACAACGGCAGCGACGATTAAATCCGGGTTATCGAAGGCGGCTCCGTAGGCGTGGGAAAGACTGTAGCCCAGTTCGCCTCCCTCGTGGATGGAACCGGGCGTTTCCGGTGTGCAGTGACTGCCAATCCCACCAGGGAAAGAAAATTGCCTAAAAAATTGCCGCAATCCTTCTTCATCGGCGCTTTTGTCGGGATAGACTTCAGAGTAAGTTCCTTCCAAATAGCTGGGGGCGAGTACTCCTGGCGCGCCATGCCCTGGACCTGCAATATAAATCATATTGAGATCGAATTGGCAAATGATGCGGTTGAGGTGGGTATAGATAAAGGCCAAGCCAGGGCTTGATCCCCAATGCCCCAGTAAACGTTGCTTGATGTGATCTGGCTGAAGCGGATATTTGAGCAACGGGTTTTCTCGTAGATAGATCATGCCCACGGCTAGATAGTTGCAGGCTTGCCAATAGGCATGAATGTTGCGGCATTCGTCGGGGGTGAGGGGCGATCCCTCGACGGAAGAGCGAGCGGAGCCGTAGGCGCTAGTACTGGTCGCGGTCGCAGGTCTTTCAGGTGTGACTAGCATATTGAGTACTCCCTTAAAGGTCGGTGGACTATTGCTTCATTGCAGGTCGCTCGACGATTCAGTGAGCCAGAACCTTATTCAATTAGACTAACGCAAAAATCGATATTGCAAGTGCCTACGGGCGATAAAAAATCAATAACCGAAGCTTAAGATTATCCCCATAATTTCCTCACATTTTGCAGCTACCCTGACGCTGGGATGAAAAAAACAGGTTTTCTAAGTCACAGGGATTTGGAAAAAATATAGCGATGCGTGGTTTATTTATGCAAACGCCGGACATTCAGATTCGAGTAGAGGATGATCGGACTGGATTAAGTCCAGAAACGCTCAGGCGTGCCTTTCTCGATAACTTGTTTTATCTTCAGGGCAAATTTCCGCGACTGGCGTCCAAAAACGATTACTACATGGCGCTGGCTTATACCGTGCGCGATCGCCTCTTTCAACGGTGGCTGGGCACGACAGCGACCTATCTCGATCAACAACAGCGGACGGTTTGTTACCTCTCGGCTGAGTTTTTGATGGGGCCGCATCTGGGCAATAATTTAATTAATTTAGGGATTTACGATCAGGTCAAGCAGGCGATCGCCGATCTCTGTATCGATTTTGAAGCGCTTCTGGAGCAAGAAGAAGAACCAGGATTAGGCAATGGCGGATTGGGGCGACTTGCTGCTTGCTATCTAGATTCCCTCGCCACCCAAGAAATTCCGGCGATTGGATTTGGCATTCGTTACGAGTTTGGGATTTTCGATCAAGACATTCAAGATGGTTGGCAGGTCGAAATTACCGATAAATGGTTACGCTACGGCAACCCGTGGGAAATTCCGCGCCCGGAATGGGCGGTTACCGTTCCCTTTGGCGGTCATACCGAACCCTATCAAGATGAACAAGGATATGATCGCGTGCGGTGGATTCCCTATCAACAGATCAAAGGCATCCCCTACGATACCCCTATCTTGGGCTATCGCACCAATACTGCCAATACCCTGCGCCTCTGGAAAGCAGAAGCTTCAGAATCCTTTAGCTTGAGTGCCTTTAATGAAGGAGACTACTACGGAGCCGTTCATGAGAAGGTGGTTTCTGAAAATCTGACCAAGGTACTGTATCCCAACGATGATAAGATTTCTGGGAAACAACTCCGACTAGAACAACAATTTTTCTTCGTATCCTGCTCCTTGCAAAACCTGCTTCGTATTCTGGTGTCCCAGAACATCCCAATAGAAGCATTCTCCGAGAAATTTGCGCTGCAACTGAATGATACTCACCCGGCGATCGCCATTGCCGAACTGATGCGCTTATTGATCGATCAATACAAAATCGGTTGGGATCAAGCTTGGTCCATCACGCAAAAATCCTTTGCTTATACGAACCATACGTTGCTCCCTGAAGCCCTGGAGAAATGGCCATTGTCAATGTTTGGGAATCTTCTGCCCCGACATCTGGAAATCATTTACGAAATCAATGCGCGGTTTCTCGATGAAGTGCGGATAGCCTTCCCTGGCGATCAGGAGCGACTGGCCCGACTCTCGCTGATCGACGAAAGTGGAGAACGGTATG
>JBAVRC010000046.1:0-2378 GCA_049694615.1 Thermosynechococcaceae cyanobacterium
GACGAGAAGATTGGGCGATTTGATCCACCAAGTAGGCTGTGGCCTTATCGATACCGCGCTTGAGGGAAATGGCATTGGCTCCGGCAGCCACGTTGCGTAGCCCTTCTTTGACCATAGCGTGAGCCAACACGGTTGCGGTGGTCGTCCCATCGCCAGCGGCGTCGTTGGTTTTAGAGGCCGCCTGACGGATCAAGGCCACCCCGGTGTTTTCGATGTGGTCTTCCAGTTCGATTTCCTTGGCAATGGTGACCCCGTCATTGACGATTTGGGGTGCGCCAAATTTCTTTTCCAGGACCACATTGCGGCCCTTGGGACCTAGGGTCACCGCCACAGCCTCGGCCAGAATATCCATCCCTTTTTCCAGGGCCCGCCGTGCATTCTCGTTATAAATGATTCGCTTAGCCATACAAGCTCAACCTCAGGTGCTTTAAGTCGTCGTTCAGTGATTCAGTCGTTCAGTTTAGACCTCTCCCCTAGGGGAGAAGGGTTACCCAGCATAAAATTGAGGCAGTGCGACTTAATCGACAACGGCCAAAATGTCTTTTTCGGAGAGCAGAACGTACTCGTCGCCGCTCAGCTTGATATCCGTACCGGCGTACTTCGAGTAGAGAACCTTGTCGCCGATTTTGATTTCTAGCTCTTGACGCGAGCCATCATCATTGCGCTTGCCGGGACCAACGGCGGCCACTTCCCCAACTTGGGGTTTTTCCTTAGCGTTGTCGGGAAGCAAAATTCCGCCAGCGGTTTTTTCTTCAGAAGCGCTGACTTTTACGAATACGCGATCGCCCAAAGGCTTGACGGTCGAAACGCTCAGGGTTAATGCTGCCATACCAAATATTTTCTCCAAACTACAGGCGATGGGGTTTAGCACTCTCAACTCCCGAGTGCTAATGTATCGGACAGCCTGTGTGCTTGGCAATCCGAGGGCTGTACGGGTTACCGAACTTGAACCTCGGTATGATGGGAAGGGTTTGCGCAATGCAGGAGCTCACCCCAATGATCCATTCTCCTAGGGGCCGTATGTTACTGTCCCATAATTTCGACCTGGTTAAGGCCCCCATTCCGGCCCTCAGTCGGCTGGCCTTTCTGCAGGTGATGGCAGAGGCTCTTAAGCCATGGGACGATGTCACCTGCACCGAGATTGATAATCCCCATTGGATGGTGGACATCGGCTTTGACCCGGCCTTGCGATCGCCTCAGGCGGTGGGGGAATGCTGTGCTCAGGCGCTGTTTCAAAGCCGATTGGACCTGAAATTGGACGATCTATCGGCCTACGCGGTTTTGGTTTTAGGTGGCATCAAAACGTCCCCGCCCTGGGTCCGTCGCCCACATCGTTACAACCCGGCCAGTGGGGTGTCGATGTGGTCGAAACAGCTTCAATTGAAACATTTTTGCAGGGTATTAACTGGGACGCAACGATTGCAGCCAAGCCCCCTGACCAGATTTTTAAGGTTGAGTTGACCCATCCGCTGACGCGCTAGGTTCAGGTCCTTGAGGCCCCTCTGAAGTAAGGGGTTTAACCGTGCCTAGATCCTTGGCTAGGCTGATTTTATGTCGAGTCTCTCGACGCTGCCTAAACTGTCCCAACAGCGATCGCACGGTGGATTCCAAGGGTTTCCGTTGCAATTCCTGAGCGCCTAAGGCTCTTAAGACACAGTTAACATAAACGGCCACTTCACTGAGTCCTACCAATAGGCGATCTGGAATGAATGCAGGCAATAAGTCGAGTGCACCTTGTTGGGTAGCCCAACGTTTTTCGGATACAAAAATTTCGGTTCGCGTGCTACAAGTTAAAATAATTTTGAGCGAGGGATATTGTTCCCGGCACCAACGACAAAATTCATAGGGATTGGGCCTTAACGTTTCCACATCTACCAGCAACAAATCGGGAAATTCTTCTAAATTTTCGAGCAAGGGTTCAAAGGACTCTTGTAAGTAAGGGTCGATGGGATTTTTGTAGATCACGGAAACTCCGCAAGCTTTTAAAATAGCTGCCCAGATATCGCCTTGAATGACCGAGGCTTGCACCAATAAAACCAGGCGTTTAACTTCGGCAGACTGGGGAACTGAGATGTCGCCCGAATTTTGAAACTCGATTTCAAAGGGGCCAATTTTAAGGCGATCGCCATGATGCAAAAGAACCGGACGAATAATGGGATCGTCATTTAAGAAGGAACCGTTCACACTTTGCAAATCGCAAAAATAAATCTCTCGGCTGGCTGAAGCGAGCAAAATGGCATGTTGACTGGAGACGAGCGGATCATTGAAAACAATCGTGCAATCTTTGCCGCTGCCAATGGTCCAAAACTTTTTACCGACGAGAGAACAATAGTAGCCTGCGGGTAAAGACGAAGAAGAACGGGACATCCACATGGATG
>JBAVRC010000047.1:0-3936 GCA_049694615.1 Thermosynechococcaceae cyanobacterium
GGGTTATTTGCAGCGGGCGGCATTGTGTTTCTGCTAGCTCCCATTTCAATTCCAACCTTGTTGCATTTGCCCTTCAATTCTGCACAACCCCTCGGCTGGATTTTTCTGTCGATTGTAATCGGTTACCTGCTTTGGAACCTTTTGAGTCGCAAGGCGTTACAGATTGGGCCTTTAATCTTTCCCCACTTGCCTGTATCGCTGGCCTTGGCACAAGTCAGTGTGGCTTCTGCGGATTGGATGCTAGCCGCTGCCGTTCTCTACGCTTTGTTGCCGTCTGCTGTACCGTTGTCCTATCCTGCTTTTTTTAGCATTTACCTCTTGGGGCAAATTGCCGGGGTCGTCAGCAATATACCCGGCGGACTGGGCGTCTTCGAGACGGTCATCTTGTTGCTATTATCGCCCTCGATCCCCTCTGCCGAAGTACTTGGGGCGTTGATCGCGTATAGGGGAATTTATTATCTGGCACCGCTTTGCATTGCCGTACTATTGCTGGGGCTGTATGAGTTAAAGCAACGCCAGAGCAGGAACCCTTCAGCGTTTTAAACGAGGCCGCAATTCGTTAACCAATGGGCTATCGCCTTATTGACGGCCTCTGAATATTCTGCCATGACGATATGCCCAGCCTCTGAGAAATGGAGATGCTGACCTTGATAGAAGTGTGCGGCCAGTTGTTCTCCCATACCGTAGCGAAACATCGCATCTCGTCCGCCCGTGATGACCAGGGTTGGGATGTTGCGGTAATGGTCTGTTTTGGCGCGCGCAAAGAAATCGTACTTCCAAAATATTTCCAGCGCTTTGTAGGAATGGAAATCTACAGGTATGGGGCTTTCGGCAAAAAAACGTTCGACAACGGGGTGGCGATGGGAACTCGATAAAGCTCTGGCCCACTGTTGCGCAATCGGCAATCGAAACAGGTATCGTCCACCCCAAGTCATGACCTTCATTAAGGGAATTTCCCACCAGGGGTCGAGTTCGTGAGTGCCGCCAGCAATGAGGATGAGTGCACTGGTTGGGTGTCGTTGCGCCCATTCTAACCCAATCGGCACGCCGTAACTGTGACAACACAATACGGGGGACTGGATGCCAAAGCGATGCAAGAGTCGCGTTAAATCTCGGCAATGTCTACCGATGGAATAACGCGGGTAAGGCGCAGACTGTCCATGCCCAGCGAGATCGTAGGCGATCGCAGCCCAGCCTTGAGCGCACGCAAACTCGTACTGCGATCGCCAATTCAATCGATTACCTAATCCGCCATGGAGAAAAACCAAAGCAGGCAGGCGTCCGCTGTGGTAGCAGACCTGTAAATCAACCCCCCGCCTGACTGAAACCGTTCTGCCTTGGAGCCCATCCGAGGTGGAGCGATCGCTCATCTAATCTCTACCCTCATATTGGTAGGTCAAGACTCAGGAAACGTTCCTGCTTCTCTCTAGACTCTAATTTAGTGCTCCGATTTGTCGCGGTTGTGTTGATGCCTCGTCAAGTCGATGGCTATTGAATGAATGTCTGCTTTTTACGCCAATGATGTCGCGAGAATTGAGGCCAGTAAAAAAGTCATATTCATTTTAGTACTTTTTGACTGATCGAGATAGTGGTTTTACTTCATGTGCCAGCGACTTGGATCTTGTAAATTGAAATTACATCGAAAAGTCTAGGCCATTTGTAAATAAAATCATTGTTTTGGCATACAGCTATTTTATATAGGCTCTAAACACTATGCAAACCTTACATCTCCGATTACCCGAAAACTTTGCACTCAAAGTCAAAGATGCATTTCAAGAGTGGGTCCGTAAAGAAATTATTGATTTCGACCCCTATGATGAAGAAATTATCCGCACGAATCAATCTTTGGCTAATTCTTACTTGCCACAAATAAAGACTTCTCCCTCCCACCTCATGAATGAAGCAGTTTCCAAATAGGCGTTTCATCGCTGACTGAGAGAAGTAATCAAAAGCCTTGCTAGGGTGGAATTCAGCGAATTGATCGATAAACAGCATCTCCAAACCTTGAATCTTCAGTAACCTACCGTGCTACCCAAGCCTCAAGCATCCAGTTCATTGGTGTACGGGTTACAGCTTTGCAGACACAATAGAGAAGATGGTTGTGTTTATGTGTTTTGCAAAGCCATGACAAACTTTAAAGGTCTCCCGCGTTCTCTCGAAGACTCTATCACTGGATCTCTGAGCTTTGAGGAACGCTACCCTTGTCCCGTCTGCCGCTATGGTCAACTGGAGGGGCTATTTATGATGGAGGCTTTTGCGTGCTCGTTCTGCCGACATATTTTTACCACGGACCTGGCACAGCAGTGCATCCGTTTAGAAGATAACGTGCAACCGTTGCAGTGGCGATGGAGACGCGATCGCTGGGTGGCCCTGCGGGAAATCTCCACGGATTGGTTGCTGGTGATTTGGGCCGTTGGGGTTGCCTTTGTCTCGATTCCTACGGCCTTAGTGTGGTTGGTCTATCATACGTTTCCGCCATTGCCGGGGCAAAATGGGGCCATGTTTCCCCTGGTCTGGACGGGACTCGTCTTTGTGGCCCACTTTGCCATTGTGGGTTGGCTATGGGTGGAACATTTTCAATATCCCCTGTACGTCACCGCCAAACTGTACTGTCAACGGTTCTTTGCCCAACTCTTGGGGACATCGTAGAGGTCGGGCAGCAGCACCTCTAGATTCCATTGCGACACCAGTTGGGCTAATGCAGATTTATCAAAGGTCCCAGCCAAGTGGGGGAGAACTCCCAAAACAGGATGCTGGGTAAAAGATTGCAGCAGGTCTGGGGCTGCCCATTGCTGAATTTGTTCCTCTGAAACCGGATCAGGGCAACTGAGAATGAATCCTTTCACGGGGACAGCGGTTTGTCGGGCTAGGGCCACTTGGGCGATCGCCTGACCGATGGCACCCAGCCGCACGGGGACAACCAGGATTGTGGGTAAGCGCCAGTCGCGGGCCAGATCGGCCACGGTGAGTTCAGCCGTGATGGGCGTGCCTAATCCGCCCACGCCTTCGACCAGCATCCAATCGCGGGTTTGTTGCAGGGACTGAAAGGTGGACCAGGCCAGGGCTAAGTCAATGGCTTTGTTTTCAGCAGCAGCGGCGAGGGGCGGGGCTAGGGGAGCCTGGAAGTAAAGGGGGGTGATTTGGTCCAGGGTTTGGTCCAGTTGAAAGTTCGCCGCATAATGTTCGCGATCGCCGAGGCCGGACTGGATGGGCTTGAAAATGGCAAAGCTTTGGCGAGGACGGTACACCTCAAGGTAAGATGCCAGAGCTGAGGTGATGAGGGTTTTACCAACCCCCGTGTCGGTTCCGCTAATCAGAAGAGTGGGCACAGGGATGACCGTTCGAGTAACGCTAAAATACAGCTTGGCAGTCGCCGCAGTCGGTTAATTATAAACCTTTTGCCAGTCGTAGGGATCAAACAAGACGGATATGGATTATCGAGACGCGGGCGTAGATGTGGAAGCGGGCCGAGCATTTGTCCGCCAAATTAAAGACCGGGTGGAGCGAACGGCTCGTCCAGAGGTGATGGGTGGCTTGGGCGGTTTTAGCGGGTTGTTTCGCTTGCCGACGGGCTATACGGAACCGATTTTGGTGTCTGGGACCGATGGGGTGGGCACCAAGTTGAAGGTGGCCCATGAAACCCATTGCCACGATACGGTGGGCATCGATTTGGTGGCCATGTGCGTGAACGATGTGTTGACCTGTGGCGCAGAGCCGTTATTTTTTCTCGATTATGTGGCCACGGGCAAGCTCGATCCGCAGCAGTTGGTGCAGGTGGTGGAGGGCATTGCCACGGGGTGCCAACAGGCCGGTTGTGCGCTGTTGGGGGGCGAAACGGCAGAAATGCCCGGTTTTTACCAGCCCCAGGAGTACGATTTAGCCGGGTTTTGCGTGGGCATTGTGGAGCAGCGCAATCTCTTGGACGGATCTCGCATC
>JBAVRC010000048.1:0-2199 GCA_049694615.1 Thermosynechococcaceae cyanobacterium
GCCCATAGCCATAAGATGCTGCCAGCTTATATAAAGTGACATCATCACCATAGTGATACAAGTTTATGGGCTTGTTTAAAGTTGACTCAAGGGCACCCTTATTTAGTATGCCTAAGGTACCCCCTGACTCTGCAATAATTTCACCATGCATGGCACAGACATCATGAATGTCTAACCAACAGGGTTCCATCATTTAGCCAGCTCAATCAACGCATTCCGATATTTCTTCATGCCTCGCCGAGCGGCTTCGATCTTTTTCACAAAATTAGGGTCGTATGCTGAGATTTCATATCCCGAAGGGGTCTTCGTCGCAAAAAGACTGTCCCCATCGTCAACATTCATACTAGCCGCCATTTCCTTGGGAACAATGACGCTTAGTGAGTTACCTCGTTTTTTAACGCTTAGAAGCATAACCGCCTCCCTAGTGAATCTCTTTGTGATCCTTATTATCCCCCATGTTACCACAAATGTTGCAACATGCAAGTCTTTTTTTATAAAGATTCAGTCTACATACAGGCGGCGATCTGGGGATCTGAAGTCTAACGGCCTTGAATTGAGCGGACGGCAAACCAATTTCAACCATAACCGATCGCGTTAGCCGCCGTTCCGCTCCAATGAATAGTTAGACACGGATAGTAAGACAACTCAAACTAGAAATATTGTACCGCCAGCGCCGAGGTTTTGGATAGCCTTGTGAAGGGCATCGCTCCACCACTCCCAATAACCAAACCCCACAACCGCAGCTCAAAAACCACACTACTTAAACTCAGGAACTAAACCAGAAATGGACTGAATCAAAAACTAGAAACCGCTGGCGGGTTCTAACGGCCTTGAATTGAGCGGTGGCCTGTAAAATAAGCCTTTCACTCGTGTCTCCCGTCCATCCGCTCCAATGAATAGTTAGACAAGTGCAGTATAGCGACCTGAACTATTGAAACTATTGTACCGCCAGCGCGCGATGCATTTTGTCTGCTGGATGAGGGTGATCGCCCCACCACCCTCAACAACCAAACTCACAACCGCAGCCCAGAAAACGCTCCACTAAAACTCAGTTTATTATAATTTTAGAAATCGATTGAACTTCACCACACTATTTCAACCTAAGCTAGAGTGACTCGCCATTGTACTAGTAGTTACATTTACAAGCTAACCCTACAGCGATGGAGATCACACTAAACTCATGGATTTTGTATCTCGTTCAAAGGCTTAAAAGTCTAATCACAATTACAAAATCTTATTTCAACTCTACGGCTAAAAGCCTCATTCTCTAAATCATTAGAGTAAATGGGTCTGTTGTGGCCAGCACCATGTACCTTAATACGGCTGTATATGATATCTCTTGAAACTAAAGCATCTCTCAAACTATCAGCACGCGCAATAGAAAGATTTTCATGACTCATATCTCCATTGCCAATATTTCTATTAGTATAGCCCCTGACTTCAATGCATAAATTCGGATGATCATCAAGTAATTTAGCTAAGCTGTCAACTTTAGATTCTTCGTTAGATGGAATATGAGATGAACTTTCGTCAAAGTATATCGTATATAAATCTGGATTTAAGTCTGAAGATAAAGGTTGTGAAGGAGTTGATTCATGGTCATCCTGAGAACTACTCCTGTCCTCATCATTGATGATGTATATTTTATTATTCTCCCCAACTATGACAGGGCCTTCATTATTTGAAAGATTACCAATTTCAGGACTCTTTGATCGAACCAATGTACCACTAACTGCAAGAGTGATTATTAAAGTTACAAAAGCTTTTTTTCCGAGTATTTTTAAATTAATCTCACTTTGAGAGCCGAAGCCAAGAGATGTTATATCCATCTGCTCAAAAAGTGTCTCAGCTTCTTTCGTATTTACAGAGTAATATTCAATGACAAAACGTAGTTTGGATATTTCATTTTTTAAATCTGAACGCTGTTTTATAGCTTCTGCGACGATCTCATTGACACTTAAGTCTATTTCTTCTTGTCTCATCACTTATTTTTGCTCCTTCAGAATAAAAATTATTCTCCTGTGAAAAATTTTACACTTTGTATTATGAGAATAGGCTCTAGATATTAAGTGCTAAGTAGGTTGGCCTAGATAAACCGAACTTTCACAAGGAGGGCACAGTTGACCCAAACCCATATAGGTCAGGCATTTCATCCCATTTAGGATAGTTCGGCTTTTCAACCCGCACCTACTTAATACA
>JBAVRC010000049.1:0-13163 GCA_049694615.1 Thermosynechococcaceae cyanobacterium
TTTCCTGGGTGGTTTGGGAGTCTAAGTCACCCGTCGGTTCATCTGCCAACAACAAAACTGGACGATTCACGATCGCCCGCGCTATGGCCACCCGCTGTTGCTGACCACCGGAGAGTTGAGTCGGTCGGTTGTGGAGGCGATTACTCAACCCCACCCGATCTAAGGCTGCGATCGCCCGGTCCCGACGTTCGGCAGGCGGTACATTGGCGTAGATCATGGGCAGCATGACATTTTCCAGGGCGCTGACTTGGGACAACAGATGAAACTGCTGAAACACAAACCCAATTTTACGATTGCGCACATGGGCCAGTTGGGTGTCATCCATCTGATCGACGGCTTCTCCGTCCAGGTAGTAGCGTCCTGAAGTGGGTCGATCCAAGCAGCCAATGATGTTCATCATGGTGGACTTGCCCGAACCAGAAGCACCCATAATGGCGCAATATTCTCCAGCATTCACCGTTAAGTTAACCCCTTTGAGGGCATTCACGGTGGTTTCGCCCTTGCCGTAGATCTTATTCACATCCTCCAGTCGCACAATCACTGCAGCGCGATGGGCGTGAAAGGATTCTGGGCTGGCAACAACCTCTGATGGCATGATTCAATAACTCCCTTGGCCCATTGTGTTGGCGGTTTGGTTGAGGCATCGGAAGACGATACAACCTATCCTCATTCCCGGCCCCTTCTATTGTCGCAACATTGGCGATTGGAGACGCTGCTTCAAAATCTGGGCATGATGTTGCAAAACCGTTTGTTGTTGAACCAATCGACGACGCTGACCCACCAGCGTTTCATCTAAAAGCCGTTTGCGTTCTTCTTCATCCACCAGTTGCACCTCCAAGCTTAACCGCTCGTACTCATTGGCCGCATGGCGATGATATTCGCGGGCTGATTGCAGCTTCTCATGCATTTCGCGAACGGTTTGGGATTGCAAACTTAACTCTTCCTCTTGCTCTCGCACCAGTCGAGCTGATTTGAGCCAGTCTTTTTGCAACTGTTCAACTTTGTTTTGCAGTTGGTCCAAGGGCATGTGCGCTAACGGGTCTGGATCTGGGTCAGCGGGGTCTACAGCTGTTAAACCCAATCCATTGGCTGACCCGTCGGTTGTGTCCAAGGTCGATGACGCCGCCGCATTCTGAGCCGACGAAATATAGTAATAAGGGTAGGGTTCGTGGATCGGCTGCACTTGATTCAAAACCAAACCCAGAATCGGTTTAGGCACCTGAGATAAGACTTGTTGGGCAAAGGCCGCGTTTTCGGCATCTATTTGACCTGGCTGCGCCACTAATACAATGCCATCAACAAGTTGGGCAAGACGCACGGTATTGGCTCCGCTTTCGAGAGAAGCCGTGTCTAAAATGACGAAATCGTAATGCTTCGACACATCGTTTAATAAGCTGGCCATTTGGCGAGAATCTAAGCTCGATATAGCTTCACCGTCTTGTGTTCCAGAGAGGATGAGATCGAGATTCGGGTGAATCCGTTCGACGATAGAGCGCCAAGGCTTTTGGCGGACCAGAATATCGCTGAGCCCCAACTGGACAGGCCAAGACCAGATATATTCTTGAATGGGATCCTGGTAATTGGCTTCCATCAAAAGGGTCGATTGACCATTTTGAGCCAAGGCCAAGGCCAAATTAGCCGCCACCGTCGAGGTGCCCTCTTGCGGCAGCGTACTGGTAATGGCCACAACCTTACAGCCGCGTCCCCCGTCCAAGGACTGTAAATTGCTGCGGAGAAGTCGGTAGGCTTCACTGACTTTATGGTCGGGATAATCGGTTAAATAAAGGCGGGGAGGGAGACCATTTGCCCCATCGCCGAAGTACTTCAGGGGTCGCCGTCCAAAGAAGGGGATGACGCCCAAAATGGGCAAATTCATCTGCCGCCGCACTTCTTCTACCGTGCGGAGAGACTTATTCAGGGTCTCCAGACCATACATGGTCAGAAAAGCGAGGACAGACCCTAGGATTAATCCGGTCGCAATGTAAAGGGGTTTACGCGGCGAGGTGGGTTTTTCAGGAACCGTTGCTGCCGCTATAATTCGAGCATTTCCCTGTTTTTGATGCCCTGCAACTTGCGTTTCCTGGAATTTTTGGAGGAGAGAATTGTAAGAACTTTGCGCCACTTCTAATTGCCGAGCTAGGTCATTTTGTTGCTGTTCTAATTTGGGCAATGTAGCAACTTGTTCGCGATAGGTATTCAAGCTTTCAGTCTGTGCCGCAATTTCTTGCTTTAGTCCTTTTTGGGACGTGTCCAGTCGCACTAAATCGGCGGTGAGGTCTTGCTGTAGCTTCCCAATCAATGTATCGGGGTCGAATACAGCCGAACTGGAGCCCGTAATTTTAGCTGCTTTTTGAGCAAACAGTTGTTTGAGATCCGCCAAATTGCCTTCTAACGCCATCACGGAAGGATGGGAATCGGTGAAGCGATTGCGCTCGACCAACAACTGCGCTTGAACCTGCTGAATTTTAGGTAATAAATCCTGAATCTCCGGTGACTGACTCAGGGACGAAAGGGCGATCGCTTGCTGTGAACTGATACCCAGCTTAGCGGTAACAGCGCGTTCTTGCGCTGCCGCGTTAGCCAACTGCGCTTGGGCATCGGCAATCTGCTTCTGTAGTCCATCAATGCGGGCTTGGGCCGCAACCACTTGATCTTTAAGGGTCAAAATTTGGTGGGTTTGCTTAAATTGACGCAACTGGTTTTCTGCCACTTCCACTTGGGCTTTCGCTTTCGGCAACCGTTCGGCAATAAAGGTGCGTGTATTGCCCACCTCCCCTCGATTAGACTGAATGCCACCCTGCAAATACACATTCATCAGGGTGTTCACTGCTTCGGCGGCTTTCTGGGGATCTTTGTCCTTAAATTCGATCTGGAGAATATCGGCATCTTTAACGTCGGCGACGGTCAAGTGCTCTTTGAAGGTATCGACATCAAGCGGTTTTCCATCGGGTAGCGTCCAATTGAGCTGCTGTAGCGTTTTCTCAATCATCGGCTGAGACTGGATCACCTGGACCTCAGTCAAAACTGGATTACTGGTTTCAGTAACCGATCCCATTTGCCCAATGGTTTTGCCCACTTCGGTGAGCGATGAAATCGGGTTTTCGCGGTTTAGTTTCAGTTTG
Source organism: Thermosynechococcaceae cyanobacterium (assembly GCA_049694615.1). Lineage (GTDB taxonomy): Bacteria > Cyanobacteriota > Cyanobacteriia > Thermosynechococcales > Thermosynechococcaceae > JAAURS01. Next base: position 3,123 of record JBAVRC010000049.1, read on the forward strand.
CTTTCGCTAACATAGGTGGGTTTTTGCAAGAAAGCAGCAGCAATAGATAGGGTTAGAACGGAGAGAAAGACAGCCCCTCCCGGAATCCAATGATATTTAAAGAGTTTTTGATAATCGCTAAAATTTGCAGGTAATGCCCTTGAAATTTCCATGGTAGACTCAATGAGAATGGGTAGGGATTACACAAAATTGAAATAAAAATTTTGCATTGGATTGATAAGTCAAAAATTCCCCCCTTCCTCTTGTCAAGTGCTTGGATTCTAGGCTCAAGCATCGACTGAGTGCTCTCAAGACGGTGTATAGCGACTCAAAAGGTGTCATCATTCTACTGAAGTCGTCTGGAAATGTCGATAAGCGAATAAAGATCTTAATAGGTTAGTTTGCTGCAGCGGAATTGCAGGCTCCCAGTCCAATTTAAGACGGTCGGTTCCAGGTTTCGGTTTGCTGGCGCAGGGTTTTGTAAAAAGCGCCTCGTTGCGCTTGAATGCAGATTTCACGGAAATCTTGGGCCCGCTGTAAGTTGCGTGCTGCTGTGCGAGAGAGGCGGTCTGGATCCGTGACCATTTCCTGAATTTTAGCCGCTAATCGGGGAATATCTGCCGGCGGTACGGTATCCTCCGGCAGGAGCAATTCAGGGATGCCGCCGACGGTAGATCCTAAACAGGGTAACCCCCGCGCCATTGCTTCTAACATGGCACGAGGTAACCCTTCTTGTCGCGAGGGCAACACGAACAAATCGGCTCGATCCAGTTGCTCACGGACGGCAGATCCTGTGGTCAGTTGTCCGCAAAACTGACAGCGATCGCCAATGCCCAGACGATTGGCCTGTCCCTCTAACATGGCGCGGTATTGTCCGTCTCCGACAAAGACGAGCCGTAAATCTAACCCTTGGCGGATACATTGGGCGATCGCCACAATCAAGATATCCTGCGCTTTATACAGTTGAGACATGGCCCCGACGGTAATGAGGGTCCATGTGGTTTGGTTGGCATTGAAGGTGCGCGGTTCCTGGACAAACACATCATCCGTTAATTCGGCCATGGAGTAATGGGTGACATAGGCCGTCGGCCCAGGGGGATATTGCTGTTGGAGTGCTGCCTCTGTGATATAAGCTGCCGCGCTGGCCTTGAGACAGAGCGATCGCAACTGTCGAGGTGCCCACCATTGAAAAAAGGGTCGCAGGGGAGTCCGCACGGCTCCGGGAGAAAAGACATCATAGGGGTTGGCAATGACATAGACCCCATAGGGATAACGCAAGGACTGTAACCGTTTGGCAATGGCCTGGGCTGGGGGAGAGGCCGAGTAAAACAGCACTGCATCTCCTTGAACGAAGGCATTGCGGGCCGCTGTCATCACTTGATGCTGTCGTTGAAGATATTCCCAAGGCCCCAAGTAATAGGGCAGCGCCTGGACTGAAATGGAGCCTGTATTGACCTGAACCCAGTCGGGTAAAGCTTGGGCCACCGGACGCACCCGTGCAACCACCATAACCTGCTCAAACACGTCCAGGTAGCGTTGCCAGTAAGAAGGGGTAAACATGGTTTGGGTCCAGACGGCACCATCAGGGGTGCGGTCGAACCGATGATCGATCACAACGAGTACGCGCATATTTTGGGGTCAACCTAAGACATTTCGTAGACCTGGACCATTTTGGGCGGAATGATCAAGTGTAATGTTTCTCCAGATCGTTGCAGCGGGAGTTTTGTTTGAAAGAGCGATTTGATCGTTTTGGCTTTGGGAAACGGGGTTAGAAACTTTGCTGGCAAACCTTGGTGTTGCGACGTATTGAGAATCACGGTGAGGTGGCGACCGTTCAACGACCAAATTCCTCCTTTCAGCCGTTCATCTGCAAATTTCAGCCGTTGAAAGCGTCCATTGAGCAACCAAGGCGACAGCCCCTTGATCTGTCGATTGAGGGATTTTAAGCCGTCCCAAAGCTTGGGGCGATCAGGAAGGTACCAGGCTGAGTCGTAGTAGGTGTAATACAAGAGTCCCTTGGCCCCTCCCAATAACGCTTGATAGGTCATATTGCGCACTTCTAGCGCATCGGGAGCTGTTCCCTGTTGACCAGGGACAGCGGACCAAGCAAACAACTGTAAATTGGCCAAGAGGGCCCGTGGGGGCCGATCAGGGAGTGCACTGGAAATTTCGGCAATTTCTGGTAAGGTGCGCGCGAGTTCGGCACCGGTGTGAAACCGGATGGGGTAAGACTGTCGTCCAATCACGTTGGCGTATTGGACAAATGTCTGTAACCGTGTGGAGTACCCGCTGATGTAGGTGGGATGGTTCGGATCGACGTTACGCAGTTGATGATGGAGTTGAAAGACTTGTGCAGGGGTCCATCGTCCACCATCAACATCGTCCGCGATGTTCCAAGCCAAGATGGCCGGTTCATTCTTAAAATACTTTGTAAAGGTTATGGGATCAAAGTGATGCTCCGTAATGACAGAGACGCCCAGGGATTTGGCTCGATGTAAAAAGGTCGCGTAAGATTTAAAATCCGTAGCTGAGGCGTGGATGAGATTAAACCCCGCAGCCGCAATCTCTTCAAGATGTTTAATTTGTTTGGTCGGCGAAACTTTCCAGGAAACGTGATAAAATCCGACCGGAAAAAAGGGGTGACCGTTCTTCTGCAGCGCACCATCGGCACGAATGGTCACCGCCCGTTTTTGGACTGAGGCGGTTTTGGGTTGAGGAGGGTCGTCGGCCTGTGTTGCACAGGCAGTCAGGGTCAAGATCGGGGAAACAATCCAGACACTGCTTCCAAGCGCGATCGCGGTTGTAACCCATTTCATCCATTGCATCTTCATGGGAAAAGTACCTGTTAATTCAAACCGTCTGGCCAGAAAAGCGCTAATCTCGCAGCGGACGATACATTAGAATCCCAAGGGACAACAGATAAGCCAAAGTCAGACCGCGTCCCAGGGAACCAAACATGCTTTCTGCCATCGAGACCGTCCAAAACATAAGGCTGATCAGCAGGGGCATCATGGCATAGGGGTTAACGTGGATTTGCTCTCGCCAATAGCAATAGGCGTAATACAGACTCATCAGCGCAATGATAATCATGACATAAAATGCAATATAGCCGGTCTGGCCCAAAATATCGATGAGTGAGTTATGTCCCCCCAAGTCAAAATTTTGCTGGAAATAATCATTACTGCCATAGCCGAACATACGGGCATCGTTCCAGGTTTTTCCCCAAATGAAAGAACGCCCGTTAGAAAGATCGCCTGCACCACTCAGCTTGTTGGTATACCCGAGCTCTACACTCTCTCCTAGGCGAAGTAAGCCTTGGCCCCCATAGAGTATCATTGCACCGCATAAACCCATTCCAACCAGGAGTAGACGCACTAAATTACGAGGATATTTCAGGGTCTGAATCGCTGGATAGAAGGCTAAAGTAATCCCCAGTAAACTGCTGATCAAAGAGGTTCGAGAGTTGGAAAAGACAATGAGTGTTAGGCTGGCCAGTAGCAGGGCAATATAGCCACCCATTTGGAGACGTTTGGATAAGAAATCAGGGCTTATAAGGGTTTGATTGATCAAAATCAACAGCCCGCCGTTGATCGTTAGCATCGTCACGCCGAGCTGATTGGAATTGCTAAAAATACCGGTGTAGGGAAAGGTGGTCGGGGGCGATTGCACCAATGAAATAATCCCGAAGGGTAAATGACCTAAAATGAGTCCCCAAGCCATGGTTGATTCCATGGGTTGCGCCAAGGCTCTGGGTAAGACATAGAAAAACAGAATGGGGACACCGAGCAAAAACCAAATGCCATCGGAAAGCGCTTTGATATTTTCATTGATTAATCCAGACAACAATGCCAAACCCCCAAAACACAACCAAATCCATAGCAATAGAGGAGGTCTGCGTTGTGTGGATAGGTTTGGGCGCATGAGGGCAGTGGCGCTTAAAACGACAAAGGAAATTCCGACTAACCCATATCGGACTTTAAACCAGAGGGGATCGAGGGGATGCGAGGAACTGCCCAGTGCCACGATCGATGCACCACCCATGAGCATTGCGAGTAATACGGTTTGGAGAAACCTGACGGTTGCAGATGCGGTTTGCGATGAAGGGGTAAGGGCGGGAGAGGGTAGATTTTGCATAGCCGAGGTCTCAAATTTGAGCGCTATAAAGCTGAACCAGAGGCGGGACTGAGTTTTCCATATTAAAGGGACTTTGCCATAGCAAGGGTAGGGTTGCTGACACTGGCCAACGGGGTGTGGACTGGCGATGGACAAGGAGCGCATCGGCCCACTGGGCAGGTGTTTGTGTGAGGGATAACCGTTTGACCAAAGGGGGAATAATATCGGCTTCTGGGGGGACTGTGTCTGCAATCAGACAGGGAAGACCCGCAGCCTGTGCTTCGAGCAGCGCAACGCCCAAGCCTTCGTGAAGGGATGGAAATAAAAATAAATCGAATACCTCAAGGAGTAAACGTGGAATATCGGATTGTGCCCCCGCAAAAATAACGCGATCGCCTATGCCCAATGCTTGCACTTGCTGGGCAATCGCCGGTTGCAACGCCCCTTGTCCCACCAACATCAGGTAAAGGTTGGGGTGTTGACTCATGGCGACGGCAGCAACCTGAACCAGAAAGGAATGATTTTTCTGTGCTTCGAAACGGCCCACATGGCCAATGACACAAGCATCGGTTGGAATGCCCCAAGTTTGTCGCATTGGGGCTGGCGCAACGGCTGTGGCAAAGGGGGTCAGATCCAAGCCGCAATACAGGACCTGAATGCGCGGATCTCGCGACCAGTCTGGGCCAAACAAATCCAGGGCCGCAAGGGGACTGGTGGCTAAACCGTGGGTCGCAAAGCGACGAATCCAACGCTTCATGAGGAATAGATAGGCTTTGCGCTGCCAGCCCACGTGCTGTTCTACCGTACTGTGGTCGTTGTGGCTATGGGCAATGCGGCAGGGGACTTGCGCGTCTTTAGCTAACTTGAGCACATAGCCACTAAAAAAATGGACATGACTATGCACAATATCGTAAGGACCCTGTTCTGCGAGAATCTGCTGAAATGTCTTGCCATAGGCCCAAGGGCGGAAGGGAAAGGCGCAGGGCAAGATCCGACAACCTAAGGCTTGAATTTCAGCATCGTAAGCCCCCGGTTCTGGGGAATGGGCCACAATATCGATCTGAAATTGCTGGCGATCAATCAACCGCAGCACTCGCATCAGCCAGGTTTCCAGTCCGGCTCGATCCATTCGTCCTACAACATGTAATATCCGCACAGGTCGTGTTACCTGGTTGGTGTGGGGATTCGATGGCGACATCGGCAAATTGAACCGAGATGGCATGAACAAAGGCTCCTAAATGCAATAACCCTTAACCCCCATCATTCCCAAACTCCATCATACGGTTGAAGATTAGGGCAGGCATCGATACGACAGGGTGCTTACTCGTTGGCGGGATGGAGCAACTTTGCTGCGCGGTCCATTTAGAGCCAGATCGCGACAGAAAATAACGAAAATTTGAGGAAGGGCGATCGCCCTTCGATTAGGCCGCAGCCATCAATGAAACCGCTAAGCAAAACAGAAATGCATAGAAGGTCATATTTACCAGGGGACCTAAGGCATTGATAAGCATGGCAAAACTCCTGCGGTTGTCATCTTCGATAATGGGGCTAAACCCTTGCCCGCACAGTGATGCCGTGATGCAGTGCGTCGTGATCTTAATCACTTACCCTGAAATCCTTTCTCAACTTCTGTCCTACGACAGGTGAGCCTTAGGCTGTAAGGTTAATCGCACCGCTGAGCGACGAATTTCCAGGATTTGACTAATTTCTCTCGCGAAGCTGGGTTGACGCTCAATCATCTGATTAATGACAGTGGCGGAAAGCGCCATGACTTCCAGATCCTGGATGGCTTTGATCGATACCATACTGGCTTCGCCCGAAAAAAGCGTCATTTCCCCAAAAAATTCTCCGGTTTGTAGTCGTAAAACTTCCTGCTCCTGATTGAGTTCATCAGTCGCAATCATTACTGCCTGTCCTGAAATAATAATGTACAGCGCATGGCTCTCATGACCTTGGCGTATAACGTGCTCTCCAGCACCAAAATGTTGCAGACTAATACCTTGAGAATGATTTTGTAGGTTTTCGGGTTTATCAAGGGGAACAAAGGAAGGAATGGATTGTAAGCTTTCCGCAAATTTTTTCGACGCGCCTTGGGCCTGGGTTGGTCCGTGGAAATGGTAGAGGGTACGAATCGGAAAGGGAATCGTTAAGTTATTGCGCTGGGTCGCATACCAAACACGGGTCATGAAGCGATCGCGAATTTCTTCAAGATCGCCATAGTCTTCAATAAAAAACTTAACTTCGTAGGTAATAGCAAAATCATCATAGGACAGCGTAAAAATTTGAGGCTCTGGATGGGTCAAGATGCCTTGGGTTTCCAGTGCTGTATTGCGGAGGACATACTTGGCTAGGTTGGGTGGATCGCCATAGGAAAATCCGATTTTAATGCGCTCAGCGTGGAGGCGTTGGGGTTGATTGAAATTGCGAATAATTTCGCCACCAATGAGTTTATGGGGAATAATAATCATCTCCCGCTCAAAGGTTTGTAAACGAACGGCTCGCCAGTTAATATCAATCACCTGTCCTACCAAATCCCCCACCCGCAACCAATCTCCCACGGAGAAGGGGCGCTCGAACAAAAGGGCAATGCCGGACATCACGCTGCCCAAGGTATCTTGCAGGGCTAAACCAATCACAATGGAACTCACCCCTAGGGCTGTCACCAAGCCTGCCAAATCGGCACCCCAAACGGTTGCCAAGACGATCGCCCCACCCAGGGAGACTAAAAAGAGTCGGAACAGATCAATGAGCAGTTTGGGAACTCTGGCACGCCAGGTATCTGCTTTGGCTTGTTCAAATAAAATTGCATTGAGCAAGGAGAGGGCCGCATGAATGACGCAGAGCCATAACAGGGTTTCGATGCTCTTCAACAACTGCCCATTGATGGAAAATTGCAGAACGTAGCGCAAAAAGAGTAAAAACACAAGAACCGGAAGAACCAGGTTGCGAACAATCCGCAATGTGGCGGCTAGCGGCTTGCCTTGGCGTTGCAAAAGATAAATCAGCTCTCCTAAGCCAATGACACCCAGAGGAAACCCGATCATCAGTGCGATCGCCCAGAGCAGCAATGTTCCATTCAAGGGACCAGAGAGCATAGCGTCTTTATACTCAGTCAATATCGATTAATATAGCAACCGTAATCTAGATCGGACAAAAACTGTTCTAATATCTTTGTGGAGGAGAAAATTTTTTCATGAGCAAGAAAGGTGATCGCCTTTGCCCATTGATAATTAGAGCAAAGGCGATCCATTTGAATCTTCTTAGGTTGTTCTCACTGTAGTCTTAACAGTTCAGATCCTTTAGAGATTATTTACGAGAGCCGTCTGGACCTAGCTTGCTCGAAGAGTTAGCCGAAAGAGGTGCACCCACCTTGGTCGCAGTCCAGCACCCGTAGAAACTACCGTTGGCAGCAGCACTTCTACCTTTCATGGAAGCATTATATTCCACACCAGTATAGGCCGTCCCATTGCTATCAAACGTAAAGCGAATGGTATCTCCGGAAAAAGCCCATTTCCCAGTCGAGGTGCCATTGGTAAAGGTTCCGTTTGCATTAAAGGTAATGGTCGTTGGCGTGGTAGCCCCAGTGCAAGCAAAATTGTATCTCAGCGTCCAAGCCCCGTTAATATTGGCAATGGGATCACTCTGGCCCGCAGACGCTGGGGCTATATTTGCCCCGGACCAAACTGCCAAATTGAGTATAGCAAACGGCAATAAAAATAGATTACGCATAATGAGCTTCTCCATTAATTTAGATAAATTAAACCAGAAATACATCGATTTTGATGACTCAATTTAGGGCGACATAAATGTTTTAATCTGTCTTTACATCTGCCTCTTAATTAGCCCTTTCGGTGTACCAATTATTGAACTTTCTTTCATCGAGAGTAAAAATGACTAGGATCACACGAAAGTTACTCCAATGTCACTGCGGAGAATGGATATATCTGCTGTGTGAGGCGCGATCGCCCAATATCGCGAACCGAGCCAGGGACCAATGGGTGGCTCAGCTCCACCATTAGACTGGATGAGGGTATCTGAGAGACACGGTGTATCATCAATGGGGTGATGTGTCCGTTCGTCTTTCATCCCTCGCCTCTTCGTTTCGCCAGTTCTTGTCATCGCTGTTAATACGCCGCCATGCCTGCATCCCTCGACTTTTTAAGCCATCTGAATCCCTCTCAACGTCAGGCGGTTGAACATTACTGCGGCCCACTCCTCGTGGTGGCCGGGGCCGGATCGGGAAAAACCCGCGCCTTGACCTACCGGATTTCCAGTCTAGTGATGCAGCATCGCGTGAATCCCGAAAATATTCTGGCGGTCACCTTTACCAATAAGGCCGCCCGTGAGATGAAGGAGCGGATCGAAAGGCTGTTTGCGGAGCAATTGGTTCAGCAAGAACAAGGCAAATCCTTTGACCAACTGCCCCCCTACGAACAAACCAAAGTGCGATCGCGGGTCTATAAAACCGTCACCAAACACCTGTGGATTGGTACGTTCCATAGCTTGTGTGCGCGGATTCTGCGCATGGAGATCAATAAATACCAAGATGAACAAGGTCGTCGTTGGGAGCGAAATTTTTCCATTTTTGATGAGTCCGATGTCCAAAGTTTGATCAAAGACATTGTGACCAACCGTCTGAATTTGGATGATCGCAAGTTTCCGCCCCGTTCGGTGCGCTTTGCCATCAGCAATGCCAAAAACCAAGGTTTGTCGCCCCAAGCCTATGAAGCGGACAACAACAATTTTCGCGGACGGGTGATTGCCAGCGTCTACAGTGCCTATCAGGATGGCTTAGCGGCCAACAATGCCCTCGACTTCGACGACCTAATTCGGATTTTGGTGCAGTTGTTGCAGCAAAACGAGCAGGTGCTGGCCTACTGGCACAATCAGTTTCATCATCTGTTGGTGGACGAGTATCAGGACACGAATCGCACCCAGTACGATCTGTTGCGTTTGCTGATCACCAATGGCGAACCCGTCAAAACCTTCAAAAACTGGCAAAATCGGTCTATTTTTGTGGTTGGCGATGCGGATCAATCCATCTATTCGTTTCGGGCTGCCGACTTCACCATTTTGATGGGCTTTCAGCAGGATTTTGGCGATCGCCTCCCTGACGACGATACCCGCACCATGGTGAAGCTAGAGGAAAATTACCGCTCCACCGAAAATATTCTCGAAGCCGCTAATGCCCTCATTGAGCACAACACCGAACGGATTGATAAGGTGCTCAAGCCCACGCGAGGTCAGGGAGATGCCATCTTCTGCTATCGGGCTGACGACGAATTGCAGGAAGCCGACTTTGCCGTCAACCAAATTCGGACCCTGGAGCAGCAAAACCCAGAAGTTAACTGGGGAGACTTTGCCATTCTCTACCGCACCAATGCCCAATCCCGCACCTTTGAAGATGTTTTGGTGCGTTGGAACATTCCCTATACCGTAGTGGGGGGCCTCAAGTTTTATGATCGCAAGGAAATTAAAGACGTGCTGGCCTATTTGCGGTTGGCGATGAATCCCGCCGATACGGTCAGTTTGCAGCGCATTATCAATACACCGCGACGGGGCATTGGCAAAACCACCCTAGATCGGCTGGCCCAAGCGGCCCAGGAATTAGGCGTGCCGTTGTGGGAAATCCTCAGCGATGAGTCGGCGGTCCAAACCCTCGCGGGTCGGAGTGCAAGGCCCATTTTGCAATTTGTGGAAATGATGCAAGATTGGCAAGGTCAGTTGGAAACCAAATCAGCGGCGGAGATTATTCAGGGGCTGGTGGACCAGTCGGGGTATGGACGCGATTTACAAATGCAGGGCACGGATGAAGCCGAGGAACGGTACAAAAACGTCCAGGAACTCTACAACGCCGCCCTGCAATATGCCGAAGAAAATGAAGATGCAGCCCTCAATACCTTTTTGGCGAATGCAGCCCTGGCTTCAGATGCGGATACGAAGGAGGAA
>JBAVRC010000050.1:0-1949 GCA_049694615.1 Thermosynechococcaceae cyanobacterium
CCAACATCCAGGTGGTGTTGCAGGGGCATACCGACGAACGGGCCAGCGATGCCTATAACCACGCTTTAGCGTTGCGACGGGGGAACCGGGTGAAGCAGTTCCTGATGAGTCAAGGGATTGCAGCTTCGCGCATCACGGTGCGCTCGTTGGGTGAGTCGAAATTACTCAGGCCAGGAAGCGATCGCCTAGATCATGCCTATAACCGTCGGGTGGAGTTGCTCTTCCAAGATGCCAATGGCATTGAAATTGAAGTGGAAAATCAGGCGCAAGATTTACAAATTGAACCCTAGAAAGAGGAGATAACGCAATGACAAGAACCGACCATGATTGGCGACTCCCGATTCAGTTATGGCCCCCTTGACGGAACAGTGACTTCCCTACCAAATGACGGTCAAATCTAAAACAAATCCGGGTAGCACTGCTTCGCCACTGAGGTTGGTGGGGGACTGTAAAACCTCAACGTCTTGACCCAATCGATAGATCTCAACTTGTTTGTTTGGGGGATTAATGAGCCAGCCTAAACGAACGCCATTCTCAAGATAGGCTTGCATCTTTTGCTGAAGGGGTAACAGGCGATCGCTACTCGACCGCAGTTCAATCGCAAAGTCTGGCGCAATGGGAATGAATTGTTTTAATGAAAGTCCAGCCAATCGCTCATTGGCAATCCAAGAAACATCGGGAGATGGTTTAAATCCATTGGCCAAGAAATATCCACAAGAAGAATCGAATATTTTACCCAGTTTATATTTCCGATTCCAAATACCTAACTGGGTATTGAGATCGGAGTTTTGATAGCTGGTTTCGCCAAATGCTGGAGGCATAATGATTAATTTTCCCGTGGGACTCATTTCAATGCGTAGGTCGGGATTGGCCACACAGAGTTGCTGGAATTGCTCGTCCGTTAGGTGCATCTGAGTGACATCCAGCGCAAGGTAATCGGGGGTGAATTCGATGCTGGCAACCATGCTCTCTCTCAATGAAGACATCACCATTCAAATCATCCATCCAAAGTCTATCGTTTTGAGCCGTTGGCGATCGCCCATCCCTCTCCGCGCACCCAAACAGTCCAGTGCAGTTCTCGTGGGGGCACACTAACCCAGGAACCATCAGTATGTACACCTGGATGACTGGCGATCGCATCCCATACAGACCCCTCAATGCAGTAGATAACGTTGCCCATTAACACAGCTATGAAGAACCGATCGTTGACAAACTTTCTGAAATGCTTATTGGCGGGTATGTTTGCTACTGCCGAGATTGCGCTTTGGAATTTGCCGCAAGCGATCGCTGCTGGGGTTGTCGTATCAGGTCAAGTGCGCAATGACCTCAATAGTAATGGCGATATCTATGAGTCAGATTCTGGGATCAGCGGGGTAACGGTCACACTGTATCAGGATGATGGAGCTGGAAATGCAACCGGACCTGCGATCGCAACAGCCACAACTGATAGCAGTGGTAACTATAGCTTCTCTGGCATTGCTGTGGGCAATTACATCATCGTTGAAACAAACCCAACGAACTATGTCAGCAGCGGCGATAGTCAAGGCACAAACGACGATAAAATTGCGGTGAGTGTTGGCAGTTTTGATAAAACAGGTAACATCTTTTTAGATGTCAACACAACGCTTTTAGACTACGGAGATGCCCCCAATACTTACGGCACGTTGTTGGCTAGCAGCGGTGCACGCCACACTCGTAATGGAACGCTCTACCTCGGATCGGGGGTGACAGGCGAGGCAGATGGACAACCTGGCACCACGGCAACAACAGATGCCAATGACGATGGTGTTACTTTCAGTCCTTCTTTGGGACCGAATTACAGCGCCTTGATTCAATCAGGGGTTACAAACACGATTACAGTTGTATCGTCTGGCTCTGGATTTCTCAATGCCTGGGTTGACTACAACCAAGATGGCGATTTTAGCGACTCAGGGGAACAATTTTTGACC
>JBAVRC010000051.1:0-2858 GCA_049694615.1 Thermosynechococcaceae cyanobacterium
CTCCTGTCGTGCCTGGGTCAGCAATGATTCGCCAAACTGTTGACCCTGCTCAAACGCAGCCTGCGGGTTTTGCGCCAAAATCCGGGTTGCCGTACCCAGCAGGAATTGTTCCGTCATCTCCTGCTCCGAGACCTTGGCCAATCCCCGCATGTCCTCAGCCGATTCCGCCGACACATGAAGGGCTATTCCCTCCTCCACAAACGTCGGAAAAGCTGTTTTCGCTGGACTGCCATTTGGGGTGGCGATCGCAATGGGACCACTCGCTGCCGCAGCTTGTTGCTGCTGGTAGAGCGTCACCGCTTCCGGGAAGGTTTTGAGATTGTCCTTTTTACGGATCTCAAATAGCGCCTGTACCCGTTTGACTTGCTTGTCGTCAAATTTAGCCAGATCCTTGGGAATCTCAGCCGCTTCCAAACAAGCATCCAGCACTTCGATAGTGGACTTCACCAATATGGAAAGGTCTGCCTTATTCATCGTCATACTCCCTAAAAATCAAGATCGAGATCTAAATCAATGCAATCGTCCTCTAGCAATCCGTTGTCCATCTCCTCCTGGTCAACCTTTGAAACCATTACACTTCGGTCATTTCGGTCCCGACAGGTCTCTAAAACCGCCTGCATTTGCGCTTCAAATAGACAACGCGATCGCAAGATCTCCCGCTGTGCCGCATCAGGAGACCCCTCAGCCAACGCCGCAGGTAAATACAACAACTGCACCGCCTGTAGAATTGCCTTACCGCTGGCCGACCCATAGCGACCCTTCAGCCAGCCAAAAACCTGACCATTCGTTGAAGACCCCGAAAAGGATCGTTTGAGCAAAAACTCAACTCGCTTCGACATTGCGGGTCGCCTCAAGCCTTAGAACAGTGGAATGAACCGCTTTCGGTTCCGCTTGAGGTCTCGAATCAGCTAGCGCCAACAGCGACTTCCAGAACCCAAAACAATCTGCACACCGATACAACAACGGCGACTTGGACAGTTCGCCAAACCGCTCCTGCATTTCAGTCAGCAATGGACCGCCAAACGACACCTTGGAACCCAGCTTTTGTTTGAGGTGGTGCCGCCAGAAAAAGGAATTGCCCCCCGCACCATAGACCAGTTCCACCGATCGCACCGTCGTATAGGCCAATTCATCCCACAACTGCCGCCAAACCAGTTCCCTGGCTTCGGTAATCTCCCGTTTCAAGCGCGGCAGGTCCTCAGGCGCAACAATTTTCAGCAAATATTTATCCTTCAGGTCTTCCCCCGCCGCAAAAATCGCCGCTGCTGCCCTCAATTCGTCCTTGAACCCATAGCTCATTTCCCGCAGCAATCGACACATTCCCCATCCCGGAAAGGCTCGACTGTCTGCGATCGCAATTGAACTGGTCGCATTGAATCGGTCGCTTTCAATATGCACCCAACTGATATCCCGGTGACCGAACATCAGCACCCCAGACGGAAAGCGCGTTGCATAACGACTCATGCCATACCCCTCCGGCAACACATGAATCTGTCGGACCACCATCCCATCCCGACGCAGCCCATTAAAGCCAAAATCATGGAGGAACTCCGCCAGTCGCTCTGACAATTCAACTGAGTCCCGCATCTCGTCCAGGGGCAATAACACCCCAACCTCAATACTCACCCCATCCAGTTCATCCGCCACCGCCATCTGCATCAGAATGTGGCCCACCACTGCCAACACCTTTGCGATCGCATGGCGGACTTTCGGAGCCGTTGCACTAATCAACGTGGCTTCATGTCGTGCATTCAGACCCACCGTCCAGTAATCGCCATCGAAAGCAATCTGGGACGTATTGTCGTCCACATATTGCCGTAACTCGTATCGCGAAGCCGTGATGCGCTGAACTGCACTGACCGAAGTCAACAGCCCCTCAAGGGGAACTTGACCCTCAACCTGGTAACGATAAAACGACTTGGTGAGACTGGCACCCAAGTCAATCGCCACAATTAAATCGGTTTTCATATTTCGCGTCCTCCTACAGAGTTATAGGGGTCACTCGCCAAAAGCGAACGCGAAATTGCCGGGTTTGCAAAAAGTATTTTCAAAACCCCTTCAGCCCAAGCCCCCAATCGGCCCAAATTGTCGGTCACCTGCAACCGAAACCCTGAACTCTCGACGATGTTCGCTTTTGGGAGGTGACCCCTATAACAGATCAGGAGGGAGGGAAAGGCACCACACCCATCACCACTGCGAGGTTGCAACACGACAATTTCAGACCCAAAACCATGTCGGCGCACATGAAGTTATGTAAAGTTGAAAATTTTTGGTGACGTTCAGAATTATTTCTGCACGGATCAGACCTGGAAATAGAAAGCGGGGACCACATGCGAACGATGCACACCCTCACATCGGGGGTTAAAGAAAAAGTTGAATACTACGAGGAAGACGAGTCTTTGGTGGATGCCCAGGAACGCTATTACGGCGAAGCTGAGACGGTCTCAGCCGTGGACCGCATGAGTCAAGCTGTCTGGTCCGGCACAGCGGCAAAACGGGAAGGACTCGCCGGGGTCATCGTGCGCGAAGACTTCAAGGCCGTCCTACGCGGAACATTGCCCCACACAGACGAACGCATCCGTTGGGACAATCCCAATCCCGACACCAAGGAACGTCTAGCTCACGATGTGGTGTTGTCTGCCCCCAAAAGTATTTCGATGGCGCTGCACCTAGAGGGCGATCTACGGCTCTTCGATGCCCATACCGCAGCAGTCCAAGCCACCCTTGACCTGATTGAGCAGGAAGTGGCCCAGACCCGTATCCAAGTCAACGGCTTTCGATCCGTGGTCTTTACCGGAAACCTAATCGCTGCCTTGATTCCGCACCACACCTCGCGGGATGGCGATATGCAGCTTCAC
>JBAVRC010000052.1:0-6888 GCA_049694615.1 Thermosynechococcaceae cyanobacterium
CTACCCAAAGGGACCGTTAAAGAACAACCCCCAGCCAAACCCCCGACCCAAGCCCCTCCAGTACACCCTGCTGCCCCAGAACTAACGATTCAGGAGATCCGAGCAATGGCGACCCCGGCCAAAATCCAACTGACCTGCAAACTCAATCAAGTTCCGGCCCATCGGGAATTTCCCGATAAACAAATCGAGTTTTTCCTCAACGATGGCAGCGATCGCATTTTCACAGTCCGCATGAAACCCAAGATGTTCAAAAAACTCACCGACCACGGGTTTGAAAACTGGGTCGCGGCCATTTCCGGTGAATTGGGTCCGGCGACGGAAACAGGTTTTGAGCTAATGACGCCCTCGGTCCAGGTGTTTGAGAAAAAAGCGCCCCCAGATGCAGAAACGGGGAATGAAGCGGCCCCACCCAAAGAATCCAAGTCACCCTCCGAAAAGGCGACTGCATCTGCAACAGCAAGACCCCAGCCCCCCAAGGCTGAGACTCAGAAAGCTGAGGCTAAAACGCCTGCCGACAAACGCAAACGTCTATTGCAAGGTGTACGGTTGTCGTAGAGATGGGGGGTGGGTTGATTTTCAAGGATCGGAGCCGTGCCCAAAACACTCTACTTAGCGAACCCCTATGGTTTTTCAACACAACAGCGATCGCTGTTGTTGCCGCCTATCGTTCAAGCATTAGAAGCGTTAGGCGCTGAGGTCTGGGAACCCTTCGAGCGGAATAACCAAGTCGATTTTTCTCGACCGGGCTGGGCCTATCAAGTCGGCCAAGCCGATGTCCAAGATGTCAAAGCCTGCGATGGCATTTTTGCGATTGTCAATGGCACTCCCCCCGATGAGGGCGTCATGGTGGAGTTGGGAATGGCGATCGCGCTCAATAAAGCTATTTTTCTGTTTCGCGATGACTTTCGCCGCTGTACTGATAGTGAACAATACCCACTTAACCTGATGTTGTTTGCAGGGCTACCTGAAACCGAATGGCCCGATTTCTTTTATACTTCGGTCGAAGAAATTGGTTCACCCAATAAGGCAATCCATCGATGGCTTCAAAACGTTGAATAAATATTCTCAGATATACTTTACGCGGCTATAATTTGATCGCATCTAATCCCCGCCAAGGATTCAATTTTATCAATTGCTTCATGATTTGAACCATTGCAACCCTCCCTCAACAGTGCGTCCTCACGCTAGCTAGAGCGTACTTCACATTCGCTTCCAGTACGACATTGTCCTGCACCTAGGAAGAGACATAACCGAACGTCCTAGAATAGAGGTTGTCCCATTCACCTCAGCCTTCAGGAGCACCTTGTGGAGTCCCAATACAGCCCCGCCAAAATTGAGGAAAAATGGCAAACCCTCTGGGCCGAGCAAGCACTGCACCAAACCTCCGATGAGCGCACCCTGCCCAAATTTTATGCGCTGTCCATGTTTCCCTATCCCTCCGGGAACCTCCACATGGGTCATGTGCGCGTTTACACCATCGTAGATGTCATCGCCCGCCTCAAACGAATGCAGGGCTATCGTGTCCTCAACCCCATGGGGTGGGATGCCTTCGGACTCCCTGCGGAAAACGCCGCCATCGAACGGGGCATCCCTCCGGCCCAATGGACCTATGCCAACATTGCCCAGATGCGAGATCAACTCAAGCAATTGGGCATCGCCTTCGACTGGGACAAAGAAGTCACCACCTGTTCCCCCGACTATTACCAATGGACCCAGTGGATTTTCTTACAATTTTTGCAAGCAGGCTTAGCCTATCAAAAAGAAGCCCTCGTCAACTGGGATCCAGTGGATCAAACCGTCCTCGCCAATGAACAAGTCGATAGCGAAGGACGCTCCTGGCGCTCTGGGGCAAAAGTCGAGCGCAAACTCTTGCGGCAGTGGTTTTTTAAGATTACCGACTATGCCGAACAACTCTTGAACGACCTCGATCAGCTTCAGGGTTGGCCGGAACGGGTTCGCCTCATGCAGGCCAACTGGATCGGCAAGTCCACAGGCGCACAGGTGGTCTTTAAAACCGAATCCGGCGATGACTTAACGGTATTTACCACCCGTCCCGATACCCTTTGGGGCGCAACCTTTATGGTCATCTCCCCTGAACACCCGTTGGTCGCAAAACTCACCACTTCAAAACAGGCCAACGCCGTCCAAGCCTACCAAGCCACTGCCGCCAGCAAAAGTGAAATTGATCGCACGGCAGAAGGTCGCGAGAAAACCGGAGTCTGGACGGGCAGTTATGCCCTTAACCCCGTCAATGACGCCAAAATTCCCATCTGGATTGCCGATTATGTGCTGATGGACTACGGCACCGGAGCCATCATGGCCGTTCCCGCCCACGACCAACGGGACTTTGAATTTGCCAAAACCTTTAACTTGCCCATTCAAGTCGTGGTGCAACCCCCAGACCAAATCCTGGATGGGGCAACCATGACCGCCGCCTATCC
Source organism: Thermosynechococcaceae cyanobacterium (assembly GCA_049694615.1). Lineage (GTDB taxonomy): Bacteria > Cyanobacteriota > Cyanobacteriia > Thermosynechococcales > Thermosynechococcaceae > JAAURS01. Next base: position 2,442 of record JBAVRC010000052.1, read on the forward strand.
TGATGCAGGCACGATGGCCCATTCGGGGCCCTTAGATGGCATCCCCGCCGGAAAAGGGAAAGGACAAAGTGTCGAAGCGGCTGTGCAATGGCTCGAAGACCACCATCAAGGAAAAGGCATGGCCAACTACCGTCTGCGGGACTGGCTCATTTCCCGACAGCGTTACTGGGGCTGTCCTATTCCAGTGGTGCATTGCCCAGATTGCGGTGTGGTACCGGTACCCGACGCCGAATTACCCGTCGAATTGCCCGAAGATGTCGCGTTTTCCGGCAAGGGATCGCCCTTGGCCCAACTCGACGCCTGGGTGAATGTGCCTTGCCCCACCTGTGGCACCCCCGCCAAACGGGAGACCGATACCATGGATACCTTCATGTGTTCCTCCTGGTACTACCTACGCTATCCCGATGCCCGCAACAGCAAGGCCGTATTCGATCCGGCGATCGCCAATGACTGGATGCCTGTCGATCAATACGTGGGCGGCATCGAACATGCCATTTTGCACCTCCTATACTCCCGGTTTTTTACGAAGGTGATGCGCGATCGCGGCCTCCTCACCTGTGACGAACCCTTCCAGCGCTTGCTGACGCAAGGCATGGTCCAGGGCAAAACCTACAAAAATCCCAAAACAGGCAAGTACGTCATTCCGCAAAATATTCAGGATTTGACCAATCCCGTTGACCCCGAAACCGGCGATACCTTAGAGGTCGTCTACGAGAAAATGTCCAAATCCAAACACAATGGCATTGCCCCTGGAGATGTGATTGCCAAATATGGGGCTGACACGGCGCGGATGTTCATTTTGTTCAAAGCGCCTCCCGAAAAGGACTTGGAATGGGAAGATTCCGATGTGGAAGGTCAGTTTCGGTTTCTGAACCGGGTCTGGCGTCTGGTTGCTGAAGTCGCTGTAGGCGCACCAAGCACTGCGTCCTCCCCATCCAAACCCTTAACCAAAGCGGAAAAGGATTTGCGCCGCGCCATCCATACGGCTATTAAAGAAGTGACCGAAGATCTGCAAGAGGAGTATCAATTCAATACCGCCATCTCGGAGTTAATGAAACTCAGCAATGCCTTGGGCGATGCAACCGTCAAACCCTCTGCCGTCTATCGCGAAGGGATTGAAACCCTGGTGACCTTGCTGGCCCCCTTCGCCCCCCACATCGCAGAACAACTCTGGCACCACTTGGGCCACCCCGATTCTGTGCATCGCCAGCCTTGGCCCCAACTGGATCCCGATGCCTTGATTGCGGATGAAATGACCTTGGTCATTCAAATCATGGGCAAAACCAGAGGTACGATTCAGGTGCCTGCCACCGCCTCTCGCGATGAATTGGAAGCCTATGCTAAAAACTCCGAAGTCGGTCAAAAATATCTAGAAGGCCAAACCCTGAAAAAAGTCATTGTGGTTCCCGGCAAGCTCGTCAACTTTGTCCTTCAAAATTGACCCCGATGTACAGTTGCTCAATGTCGATCTGACAGCCGAGGCTTTCCAGGGCGATCGCATCGCCTGCTGTATAGGGATAGTAAAGCCACATTCTGCCTTCGCCACGCCGATAGCATTCGGCACTAATGGTTTCCGAGTTTACCAATAGGTACTCTTGTAGCGTCGAGATACTTTGGTAATCCCGAAATTTATTGCTGCGATCTTTATCGGCAGTGCCGGGGGAAAGGACTTCGACAATGAGTTTAGGGAATTGAATAAATTTAAGGGCGTTGAGGTCGCGGGGATCGCAACTGACGATCAGGTCAGGGTAGTAGTAGAGGCCGGATGCGTTGACTTGGAGTTTGACATCGGCCATGTTTAGACGACACCCTTGGGCGCGAACTTGAGGTAATAGGACGGTCAGGAGGTTGATGGCAATATCGTTATGGGGAATCGTGCCGCCCGTCATGGCGTAGACGGTGCCGTTGACATATTCGTATCGGACAGCTTGCTGGGGTTCCCAGGCCAGATAGTCTTCGATGCTCATGGCTGTCGGATGGAGATTGGCAATCATTGCAGATCCGAGTTAATGGTTGTGCAATCAGTGGGTCAAATCGGCAGGTTCCGAAAAATCCAGCATGGTCAGTAGTCTCAGTATACTCAACGGTCTTGGATCCCCTGTATCAAAGGCCAGAACCTTGGCGATCGCCTGTTGTTGAGTGTGGCCAGAGCGATCGCCATCATCCCATATCGGCGAGTCTGGACAGGTGATACCCATACCTTAAGGAATTGGTATTACGGACACTGATTTTGTGAAACACTCTGCCCCCACGCCAACACCTCTCATGATCACTCAAATGATTACACTACAAGCTTTATAGCAATTTTTTATGCGACAAATAATGTGTTAACGACGACAAATAGCGTGTTGATCGACACCAGCAACAGGCTAAAACCCCTTAAGCTGTTGCAATGTTTCATTATATTTTTGAATTTTACCCTGAGCCTTAAATAGCTCAGCAGCCTTTTTGAAATTCGCCTGCGATTCTTGAGGACTTCCGCTACGCAGATAGGCGATCGCCTGGTTGTAGTAACCTTCAGCAAAATTAGGATCAATCTGAACCGTCTGCCGAAAATCCATCACTGCTGCTAGAAAATCTCGACGCATAATGTTTAGCGAGCCACGATTATTAAACGCTTCGATATTAGTGGGGTCTAAACGAATCACTTGATCTAGCGCTGTGATTGCGCCAGCTATGTCATTTTGCCGCAGCCTAAAGTCAGACTGCGCCATTAAATCATTGATCAATGATCGATCTTGCTCCGACTTAATAGTGCTGGATGAGGCTGCAATGACGGTGAGTTTTTCCTTTGGCACCAGACTGAATAATGTGCTGATCGGAATCCCCAGATTTACGCCAGACTTGACATAAATCTGGGAGTTTAGCTGCTGATCTTGAAGTTCCGTCGTAGCATCTGCCCGCCCATGAATGCCAATTAAGGCACCTTCGCTATCAAAGATGGGGCCACCGCTCATGCCTGGTAGCGTCGTATTGGTATAGACCAGTCCGTAGCCATCCTTAAACGGCTGTGCAGGCGCAGCCGTAATCTCGCCCTTAGTGAAGTTATAGATGGAGTCTGTTATGGCAGTCGTTTTGACTGGAAACCCTGACACATAGCTGGGTGTCCCCTCTACAATCCTTTCAGAACTACTGATTTTTGCCACCTCGTAGGATTGACTGCTGCTAAACTGAGCGATCGCCAAGTCTGCCTGAGTATGAATCTTTATAGATGTTCGGTCTAGAACATACTGAGCATCGGGGGTCATCACCTCATAGGCAGCCGTTTGGTTCGACAGCACATGAGCTGCCGTCAGCAGCATATAGGTTTTTCCCTCTCTGCGAATCAGCACACCAGAACCCGATCCGCTAGCACTTGTAATGCGAACCGTCACGCTTCTCGCTATTTTGTTCACCTCAGCACTGCTCAATGCCACAACAGGTGAAAGGTTGATCGCCACCAGCGCCGCCGACACACCCACAAAAATCGCAGAGGGATTCCAAGCCATCATAAATTTGAGACCGTAAACTCCCAAATTATGACACTCGAAGCGGTATCGGCACATCCTCTGGGAATGATTCGACTCACTGAGGCTAACCGAAAAGGACGGCGGCAGCTAACGCTTCAAAGACGCGATCGCCTAAGACCAAAGCTAAAACGACAGCTCAGGAGCAGATCAGTGAGTACCCTCGTCACACGACTGGACCTGCCACTTTTGGGATTTTCAACCTCTTCCCATGTATGACGAACCCGTCGCCACTCGGTAGAATTGCGAAGGGCGTCATGGAAACGTAGGGTTGACCCTCGTGTAGCATACCAAGGGAAGCAATCTCCTGCGTTTGCAACAGGGCGCGGAGCGACTTTGCTTGGGCGGTGTTTGTGCGATTCGCGACTGCGCTCATACCCCTCCATGACCAGCCTTGAACGTTACGTTCTTGGGAGCCGTTGAGTACGAGTAGTTTTATGCGACTTATCCTATCGTGTCTGTTATTGAGTCTGGTCGTCTTCCCCATCGAATTGCTGGCTTGCCAAACCCCCAGCTCACCTAACACTGCCGAACCCCGGTCTCCGTTCCAGACGATTTCAGCCAACCGACCGCAACGTGCTCCCTTCTCTGCCGCCGAACTGACTGCCTTGAGGGCCGAAACACAACAGCTGGCAACTGCCTGGTTAGATCTGGCCGGACTGGCAAAGCTGAACTATCCGCCCACTCTTTCTACCGAGCTGCAAGCGTTCCGCAAAGCTTGGCTGCCAAAAAATCCAGAGGTTGTTCCCTTCCTCGGCTCTTGGTACGATGATGGCAGCATCGGGGCATTGCGTTCCCTCAACATTTTTCCGGCGATCACGCCCAATCGGGTTTGTATTCTCGAATATGCGGACGAAGTGCGCGCTGCCCCCGAAGATATCCTTTCCCCCAAGGTTTTGGCTGTCTACTCCGGCACAGTGGTGAATCGACAACTGCTGAGC
>JBAVRC010000053.1:0-3305 GCA_049694615.1 Thermosynechococcaceae cyanobacterium
GCCTTGGATAAATACACCGGGCGCGAACAAAGCATTACGGTCCAGGGCGCGACCAATTTGGCCGAGTCCGACATTAACCGCATGATTCGCGAAGCCGAACAATTTGCCGATACGGATCGCCGCCGTCGGGAACGCATCGACAAACGCAATCGGTCCCAGGATTTGATTGCCCAGTGCGATCGCAAATTACGGGAAGTGTCCCTGGACTTTGGCCCACAGTTTGCGGGCGACCTGCGTCGGGAAATCGACCTCCTCAGCCGCGACTTGCAGGATAGCCTCAAGCAAGACGATGACCGTGAAATCGACATGAACTACGCCAATCTTCAAGATGCGCTGTCTGAACTCGTGCGCGAGTCGAATCAAGCCGCGTTGGGCTACGACGAAGAGGAAGACGATCTCTTCAATTTGCCCTCCATGGATTCCATTAAAGGGGCTGTAGCCAAAGGCGTTGACGTGATTCGGGGTACAACCTCCGGTTCTTCCACCCGTCGTCGGGCTGCGAAAACAGCGCCCTTACGAGAGGGGCGAGCCGACAATGGCCGGTGGGAAGATTGGGACGATGACAACAATTGGTAGACCTTGTATCCTGCGAGGGGCACGCTTGATATAGCGGGCATCCTGCTTTTTGCTCCTGTGAATGATTTGGCCCAGCAACCCTCCAATGCGTAACTTTCGGAATTACTACGACATCCTAGACGTCTCCAAAGATGCCACCAATGAAGATATCAAACGGGCCTATCGACGCTTAGCTCGCCAACACCATCCTGATTTAAATCCGGGGAATAAGGCCGCAGAGGAACGGTTCAAGGCCGTTAGCGAAGCTTACGATGTGTTGTCGGATGTCACCAAACGGGCACAATATGACCGTTTTGGGCAGTATTGGAATCAACAAGGGTTTCAGGCTGCAACGGCAGCGTCTCGAACCAGTTCCTGGGGCGATCGCACTGCACCCAGCACCCGCAGTAGTGCAACGGCGTCCGATGACGTTGACTTCAGCAAGTACGCAGACTTTCAGGAATTTGTCGATCAGCTTATGGGGCGTCGGCAAAAAAGTAGTAATACCATGCCCCGCACGGGGCGACGTCCCACACCGACCGAGGCCAGCACCAAAACAACGCAATCTTCTCGCGATCGCCGCGATGCGGAAGCGAGACTCGCCATTCCACTCGAAAAAGCTTATTCGGGAGGGCGTGAGAGCATTCGGCTAGAAGACGGGCGATCGCTAGAGGTCAATATGCCCGCCGGAATGGTGACTGGACAACGCATTCGCCTCAAAGGACAGGGCAACAGCGGTGGCGATTTGTATCTGCTGATTGATGTCCTACCCCACGAATTTTTTAAGTTGGAAGGGGCAGATATTGTTTGCGAGCTGCCGATTACACCTTGCGAGGCGGTTTTAGGCGGTCAAATCGATGCCCCGACGCTGGATGGCTGGGTCAAAATGACATTGCCCGCTGGGGTGCGTCCAGGACAACGGTTACGTCTAGGGGGAAAGGGATATCCAACCGAAAATGGGCGCGGCGATCAACTGGTCCAAATACGGATTGAGGTACCGCGCAGTCTCAGTCCTCAAGAACAGGATCTGTACGAAAAATTACGCCAAATTGAAACCTACAAACCTCGGACAACCTTGTCTATCTAAGCGCTAGGCAGCCTTCACTAAAATGGAATCGCCCTCTGCTTTAACAACAAATTTAGTTAAAGGTTGCTCGGCTGGTCCCTGAGCGACACCCCCATCGGGTTTGAATTTAGAGTTGTGGCAGGGACAAACAAACGTGTTTTCGCCTGTCTTCCAATCCACGGCACAACCCTTATGGGTACAGGTTGAATTGACGGCAATCAACTTTGTTGTATTGGCCGGATCTCGAATCACCAATAAGGGGCCCGCAGAGAAATTTTTGTCCTGAATAAATCCAGCTTGATCTAAGGCTTTCAGACTTCCGACTGCAATAAAACCATCCGCATTAGGCGAGGCGGCCACAGCAGTTTCTGAGGTCCCAGGAGTGGCGGACTGTTCAGAACTGGTACTACAAGCAGCGATCGCCACCGGCAAACTACTGGCCAAGCACCCAACCCCTACCCAGCCTAAAAAATCTCGACGATCCATAATGTTTCTCCTCTATATCATGGTCGCACTCAAGTGGTCTGAGAGTTGACTTGGCGGATCCAACGGTCTAGCGCAACATTGACCACTTCAGGACGTTCATCGTGGGGACAGTGCCCAGCATCCACCCACTCTAACACCGCATCGGGATAGGACTGGACAAAGCGCTGTGCTTTGGCCGGTGTCATCCAGGGATCGGCCTCGCCCCAGACCAAAAGTAAGGGGCGATCTAGCTTTTGCAACAATTCGTCTAATTTACGACCGGGAGGGGTTTTGAAGACTGCCGCAAACACGTCCAAAGCCCCTTCATCAAAGGCAGGTCGGTAAATTTCCTCCACCAGTCGATCCGTTACTGCAGCTGGATCTTTATAAACCTTCAGCAATATTTCGCGGATGCGATCGCGATTGCGGGTGCGCTGAAACAAAATGAAACTGGCGATTTCAATCACAAAGGGGAGTTGCAACAATTGGCGGGTCAAGGTGTTGAGGACTTGCTGCCATACCGGACGTGGGGTTGTTCCATCGTCTGAAAAGGGTCCAGCACAATTGAGCAAAACAAGACCCTTGGTCCATTCAGGGCAATCGACGGCAAAGCAAAGCGCAGAATAACCCCCGAGGGAATTTCCGGCAATAAAAACAGGCGCTTGAATCACTTCTGCACAAAAATCCCGCAATTGGTCGCGCCACAGGTCAGAACTATAGGTGATATTGGGTTTTTGCGATCGCCCAAACCCCAGGAGATCAATAGCCCAAACGCAATAATGTGGCGAGAGCGCTTCAATATTTTTCCGCCAATGATCGGTTGATGCGCCAAAGCCATGCACCAATAACAGATGAGGGCCAGACTGGCCGGCACGTACGGAATGAATACGGTACCCTCGCCAGACCCAATCGATTCGTTCTGGCGTAGTCGAGGCTAGAGTATCTAACTGCATGGGACTCCTAAAACGTTTTCATCATCAGGGATGCAGCGGATTGTCTGACCTTGGGCCAGCAACGCAAATCCAACGCACTGAAGATACCTCTTTAGATTAAATCAGTTGGCAAAATCTGAGCAGGATGCCTAAACTTAAGGAAATTGGATGTTTCCTGGAGACAGGCCGCAAATCTCTGTAAAATCGAAATATAGACGACGTTGTGGGTTACCGATGCGAGGAGGAATAGGTTATGTTATCCCCTGACGATATTATTGGCCAAAAAG
>JBAVRC010000054.1:0-1954 GCA_049694615.1 Thermosynechococcaceae cyanobacterium
AACGAGAACAGGTGGAGCTTTTTGAGAACCAAATTTTTTAGTAAATGGGCAGGCAATTCAGGCTTAGAACCTGTTTGAAAAGTTCCCTGAAAGCCCCCAACAGCAAGGGTTTCAGACAAAAAGGTTAAAATCGCTGGAATCTAATCCTAGCCAAGGTTTGAGCCGACTTTTCAAACAGGTTCTAAAGGCACGGGCGAACCACTAAAATTTGGGTCATTTCTGCATCAGGGTTGCCAGAGATAAACCCTCCAGCGGCTTGAATGGCTCTGAGTTGGGCGATCGCATCCGATGTGATGATTTCCCCTGGCAAAATTAAGGGAATGCCCGGCGGGTAAGGGCACAGGGTGGCGGCACTGATGCATCCAACGGCTTGTTCGAGGGGGACTAACGCCTGGGGTGCAAAAAATGCATCGCGAGGGGACAGGGCTGGGATGTCTAAAACGGGTGGGAGACTCAAAGAGACTAAGGGGGTTGGTTTGGTCTGGAGGGAAGCATAGTCAGCGGCTAAGGCTTCCAAGGCATTGAGCAACCTGGCGATATCGGCAGGCGTGTTGCCAATGCTGAGGATAAAGGTGAGGTGACGCAACAACGGCAACTCTGCAACTACGCCAAAGCTTTGGCTCAAGAGTTCGTCAGCCCCATAGCCGTCAAGGGTGAGGTCGCTCAGATCCACGGTCAGACGGGTTGGATCCAAGTCACAAAAGCCTGCGGATCGGTCCGGCGAGGGTTCCAGAACGGACAAGCCAGGAAGGGTTTGTAGGTGCGATCGCGCTTGATGGGCCAGAGCCAAGGTTTGGGTTAACAACGACTCTCCTTCAGTGGCCATTTGTTGACGGGCGGCATCCAAGGAGGCTAGCAAAAGATTACTGGGGCTACTGGATTGGAGCAGTTGCAGGGCTTGGGTCACGCGAACAGCATCGATGTGGGTACCCCGGAGGTGCAACATGGCGGCTTGGGTCAAGGCGGAAAGTGTTTTGTGGGTGGACTGCACCACCAAGTCGGCCCCAGCGGCGAGGGCTGGGGTGGGCAGTTGGGGGTGAAAGGCAAAGTGGGCCCCATGGGCTTCATCAACGATGAGGGGGATGGGGTGACGGTGGGCAAGCTCGGCGATCGCCATCACATTGCCGCAGACCCCCTGATAGGTTGGGGATACCATCAATACGGCTTTGGCATCGGGATGTTGATTTAAGGCCAAGGCGACGGCATCGGGAGCGATGCAATAGGCTAATCCGGTATGGGGATCGGTGTCGGGGGGGATAAAAATGGGCATGGCCCCGGAGAGGATGAGTCCGGAGATCGCGGATTGGTGGGTATTACGGGGCAGGATGAGTTTGTCTCCGGGGCCGCAGGTGGCAAGAATAGCGGCGGCAATGCCCACGGTGGATCCATTGACTAAAAACCAGGTGCGATCGGCCCCAAAGGTTTCGGCAGCGAGGGCTTGGGCGGTGGCAACAAAGCCGTCTGGCTCGAATAGGTTAAATCCGGGCAGGTCTGGTAAATCGGCATGAAAAACCGAGTGGCCCAGGAGCTGGGCGATCTCGGGGGGGGCTGAGTGGCCTTGTTTATGACCGGGTGTGCAAAACAGGGCTGCGGAGGCGTTTGCAGCGGTCTGTAGGGCATCAAGGAACGGGGTTGGTTGGGTTGGGTTGGGGTTTACATTCACGAAAAAAAATGGAATGAGGATGTGAAAATAATCTGTCAAAATTGGATACGTCTTGGGGATGCTCGAGGGATTTTGATGGGCGTTTATATTACCAGGCTAAATGAAAATTTAGCGTTAAAGTCGCTTCACTGGATGACAACGCAGTTGACGTTGGAGCGTTGGCAAGCCCAAAATAAACAACTCTGTCGCAGGTGGACGGGGTCGTTCATTCTTTTGAGTCCTCCAGATCTCGTTCATGATCTGTGCTCTATGCTACATTCTGAATTTAGAATTGCTGGCTTAGGTTTAGAA
>JBAVRC010000055.1:0-1650 GCA_049694615.1 Thermosynechococcaceae cyanobacterium
GGCCAGTTTACGGACTTCGCCTGCAACCACCGCAAACCCTTTACCTTGTTCGCCAGCACGGGCTGCTTCTACGGCTGCATTGAGGGATAGCATGTTGGTTTGATTGGCAATGTCAGCCACCAAATCGGAGATGCTAGAAATTTGCGTGGTTTGCTCACTCAGTTGCATGATCTTATCGGCGATCGCTTCCACCTTCAGTTGAAGTTCGCTAATACCCGAAATCGTCCGCGTGACAATCTTAGCCCCATCCCCAGAGATAGAGAGTGCCTGTTGTGCGCCCGCAGCAGACGCATCGGCTTGCTCAGCCGCTTGACGCGAAGAAGCACCCAATTCTTCCATGGTGGTGGTGGTTTCATTGACGGAAGCCGCTTGGTCTGCCAGGTAGCGCTCTTGTTGCTCAACCGCCGAGGCAATTTGAGTTGAAGAAGAAGCGACTGAAGTCGTGGTACCAGACAATGTCCGCGTAATTTGGCTAATAAAGAACCAAACCGCTGCAAGTGCTGCCAAATTCAGGGCCAGCATCGCCAGTTGTGTGAGACGCACCTGTTGAATGTGGTCTTCAGCTACTTTTGCCGTCTCTTTGGTAAACGTATTGGCGAGTTCAAAAAATTTCTCGCTGCTGGTCAGCAAGTCTTCTCTTAACTTAGGGTTTTGCTGCGCAGCGGCGACGAGCTGTTTCAGCGACTGCCATTCTTTAAGCACTTCTGCAAGCTTGGTCTGAGACTCTCGATCAACCTGAGGAATCCCCAGCTTGGCATCGCCATTTTGCAACCCATTCAGAACGGCATCAATTTTAGCAATGACGGGGCTAGCATCTTTTCCACCCAGTTCCAACTTGACGATACGCTGGGAGCCACCACGCACCATCCCTGCAGCATCGACGATATTGCCATCGCCCTTCATTGTCTGAACATTGAAGTCAAGCACAAGGGTGTTGCCAATCGCGAAGGCCCCGAGGACAAGTACGGTATAACGTAGACGATTACTGATTTTCATGGCACGACTCCTGATAATAGGTTGATAAGTTCCAAACATTTGAATGGAAACGATTAGGCGGTTTCGTTGACGCAAAGGGCGTCGGATTGAAATAGACGCGGCAGATCCAAGAGGCTTAGCGTCGCATTCCGGTAAGGTGCAAACCCTCGAATCCATTGAGATGAGAGTTGGTTAGGATCCTCTGAAATCTCGTGTGCGTTGAGGTAGAGAATGTCGTAAACATCGTCGATGGAGATGCCTGCCACAATTTCGCCGACTTGGGCAATGACAGCCTTAGGCTGTTTTTTTTGCACCCTATGTAGATTCAGGACAGATTGAATATCGATGAGGGCGACGACTTCTCCCCGTAAATTTAGGTTGCCCAAAAGATGGGCAGGGGAGCAGGGAATAGGACTCACTTTAGGAAGATCAATAAACTCTTTAACCGTATTTAAGTCCACGCCATAATATTCCCCTCCTAACCCCACAACAGCGATGGGTGTTGCGGCACTGCGATTTTCCGCGTCATGAGATTGCTTCAGTTCGGCAGCCCGTTTTTGAAAGATGGCTCGATCCGCTACATCGGCTTCAGGACAGTAAAGGCTATAGAAGTCGGTTGCAATCGGAGCGACCGGACGATCACCGATTGCGGCAGGTAGGCTCTCTGCCAAAAAG
>JBAVRC010000056.1:0-18380 GCA_049694615.1 Thermosynechococcaceae cyanobacterium
CCGCCAAAGCAGGTTGCAAAAAGTGAATTTGTTCGATCGCCGTTGAATCTTCCAACAGCCAGACGACGTGGTAGCCTGCAGCCGTGAGCATTTCGCAAATGAGGGTAGCCACTTCCTCATCATCTTCAATGAGAACGATGCGCGTATTGTTATCCGGAGAATAGGGCAATTGCAACATCGCATCGCCCGATTGCAACAGCCGTTGATTGGGGAGTTCCACGGTAAAGGTTGCCCCTTGTCCAGCAGCAGAATTAACCTCAATCCAACCGTGATGCATATCGACAAATTGTTTGGTGAGGGCCAGCCCTAGTCCAGCCCCTTCATACGTGCGGCGAATGGAGGTATCCAATTGCTGAAATTTTTGAAAAAGCATGGGTTGCTGGCTTTGGGGAATACCAATGCCACTATCTTCCACCTGAAAAATCACGGTGTTGCCCTCGACCCAAGCCCGAAGCGTCACATCCCCGTTGGGTGGGGTGAATTTAATGGCATTGGACAGCAAGTTGTAGAGAATCTGTTTAACCCGACGCAAATCTGCCACAAAGCGATCGCGATCCGGCGGAATTTTGAGCAGGACCTTGAGGTTGATTTGGGCCCCCTCAGCCTTATCGCGCAGCATTTGAGCCGTTTGTTGTACCAGAGCTACCAACGAAAATTCGCTGAGGTTGAGGGCCGCTTTCCCCGACTCGACATGGGAGAGGTCCAAAATATCGTTAATCAGTTCCAGGAGATGCTCGCCGCTGTCGTGAATCGTTTGCAGATAACCCCGTTGTTTATCATTTAGCGGTCCCAAAGACCAGCGAATCAGCGTAGCGGACATGCCAATCACGCAAGTCAGTGGGGTCCGCAATTCGTGACTCATCGTCGCCAAAAAATCGCTCTTGACTCGGTTGGCCGACTGCATCTCTCCTAGGGCATCGCGGAGTTCCTGGGTACGTTGCGCCACTTGCTCTTCCAGGGTTTGCTTTTGGGATTGCAATTGCTGATACAGTTGCGCCTGATGAATAGCGATCGCCAAATGTTCAGCAATGTGATCTAAAAACTCAACTTCACGCGGCTCCCAATCCCGTGCTTGCGTACATTGATGGGCAATCAACAGTCCCCAGAGATGGTTTTGCACCAACAACGGCATCACGAGTTGGGCCAGTACATCGCCACGATCCGATGCCGTCTGGTTGCCATCCCTCAATTCAACCCTGCGACGAATCTCTGCTGAGGTGATGGCATCTTCTTGACAGGCGCGTTGATACTGCTCAGGATGAATCGCCCACTGTTCTGGAATCTCCGATTGCACAAACGCAGTAATCGTCTGATTGGCGCGGGCTTCGTAGGCAATGAATCCGTATGGAGGCTGTGTCCCAGGCTCAGACCCGTCCACAGGGGGGTCCTGCGCCACAAATTGATAAATCAGAAAACGATCAGCCTCTATACACTCTCTTATCTTTTCCACTGCCGTTTGTAAAATAATCGGCAGTTCCAGGCTTTGACGAATTTGGGTCGTGACTTGATTGAGGAGTTTTTCTTGTCGGACCTGTTGCTGCAAAGCTGCATCCACCAGCGGCTGACAGGTCATGGCCGTCGACACGGTTGGGGTAGGCTGTACCGCTTGGCCCATGATCGTAAACAGTCGCTGGGCCAGTATCTCGTGAGCCGATCCATGATGATCCGGTTGGGCCAGAAGGGTTAATGCCTGCTTGATCTGCGCCTTGAGTTTGATCTGACCCACCACCTGCGATCGCCGTTCTTTTAAGAACGCAGCAATAGGGTCCGGCTCAAAGGTGAGCTGGAGGTCGCAGCTTAACCCATCCAGGAGTCGGTCAGCGTGTAATAAAACGCGAAATTCCGGTGCAATCACCGCCACAAAAGGCTTTGTATCCCCATCTTTGAGGTGGGCTTCCGTCAGAATGAGACCTTGCACCACCAAAGCATGGCCAAGGTCTAAAATGGCATTTCTCAGGTCTTCAAAAACCGGATAAGGCCACCGTTGGGTTAGGGACGTTGAGGGGGAGGCAAGCATATCCGCACAGTTCGGCAGCGTCATTCATTTTCAGTACAGCTTCCTTTTTGGTTGTACCGTAGACTGTGCCAGATCAGCGAAATCCACCAGATCCTTTAAAGGTTGCCATTAAATCAATTCCCTGCTATGGGCTACATCCCCTTGTGCAGAACAGGCCAGACGCGCATTTGAGGGCGATCGCCGTTAGTCTTGCTCAGTCTCAGGCTCTTCATACTTTGAAATAACCGCAGACCAAAACTCGTCCAAAACTGCCACTTCGACCAATATTGCAGGTCTGAAGCATGGACAAGGGATCTTTTGTATCCAGGATTACATTTTTGTTTAAGAATAAATCCGTAAAATCACTGCGATACGTCTCCTCAGAGGCGATCGCTGTGACAAAATCGTAAAAATTCAGATTCGTTGGATTTCCAGAAATGGGAGGAGTGTAGACCGAATGACTCGACCTTTTAAACGACGCGATTTTCTGCTGATGGGTTCCGCTGTTGCAGGAAGCGTTTTGCTCAAATCCTGTAGTTCCCCGAGTGGAACAGAACCCTCTCCTGGTGCATCTCCTGGTGCAGCCGCAGGGGGCGACACCATTAAAGTGGGGATTTTACACTCCCTGAGCGGCACCATGGCCATCAGTGAAAAGAGTGTGGTGGATGCCGAACAACTGGCCATTGAAGAAATCAACAATGCAGGGGGGGTTCTCGGCAAGAAAATCGAAGCCATTGTGGAAGATGGCGCATCGGATTGGCCCACCTTTGCTGAAAAAGCCAAGAAATTGATCGACCAAGACAAGGTGGTCACGATCTTCGGTTGCTGGACCTCTGCTAGCCGCAAAGCGGTGCTGCCCGTTTTCGAGTCGAAGGACCACATGCTGTGGTATCCGGTGCAGTATGAAGGCCAAGAGTGCTCCAAGAATATTTTCTACACGGGTGCAGCGCCCAACCAGCAAATTGAACCGTCCATTGACTGGTTGTTAGAGAAATATAAAGGAAAGCCCTTCTATCTGGTTGGGTCGGACTATGTCTTTCCGCGAACTGCCAACACCATTATCAAAGCGCAGTTAGCAGCCAAAGGCGGCAAAGTCGTTGGCGAAGACTACATTCCCCTCGGCGGCACCGAAGTCACCCCCATTATTTCCAAAATCAAATCGGCCATGGGGGGGGGCGGTGTGATTTACAACAGCTTGAACGGAGACAGCAACGTCGCTTTCTTCAAGCAACTGCAAGGGGCAGGTTTGGGACCGGACAAGTTCCCCTCCATGTCCGTGAGTATTGCCGAAGAAGAAGTGAAAGCCATTGGTCCAGAGTACCTCAAGGGGCATTATGCGTCTTGGAACTACTTCATGACCGTGGATAGCCCTGTCAACAAAAAATTCGTAGATGCCTTTAAGGCCAAATACGGAGCGGATCGGGTGACCAACGATCCCATGGAAGCGGCCTATATTATGGTTTACCTCTGGAAGCAGGCCGTCGAAAAAGCGGGTGCAGCCGATGATTTGGAAAAGGTGCGGATGGCGGCCCTGGGACAAACTTTCGATGCACCGGAAGGTAAAGTCACCCTAGAGAACAACCATCACCTGGCCAAATTTGTCCGGATTGGTGAAGTCAATGACAAGGGCTTGTTTGATATTGCCTATGCCTCCAAAGAAGCGGTGAAACCCGTACCTTGGAACCAGTATGTGGCAGATACCAAGGGCTATGCCTGCGACTGGTCCGATCCGAAGAAGGGCGGCAAGTACAAGATGACCTAACAATTACCCATTCAATCCAAGGTTGGATGGCGGCAGGTTTGGCAGAGCCGGATTGGGTGATTTCCTGAAAGGTTTAGACCAAGCCTGCTTTTTAACATTGAGAGGCGGTCTGCAATGGGTTCAATATCCTGGTTTTGGCGCTTGGGCTACAGACTGCAGACCCGTCTAAGATTCATGATGATGGTTTGGGGGGTAAAGAGTTCACCCTCAGCGTGTTCGGGAGAAAAACGTTGCTCGAAAGCTTGTTAGATGGCATTTTTAACGGGATCAGCATCGGATCAGTTTTGCTATTAGCTGCCTTAGGCTTGGCCATTGTGTTCGGCTTGATGGGTGTGATCAATATGGCCCACGGCGAATTGATGATGTTAGGAGCCTATACGACGTTTGTGGTGCAAAACGGCTTTAAGGCGCTCGGTGCGCCTTGGTCTGATTTCTACATTTTCTTTGCCTTAATTGCCGCCTTTATCGTGACGGCCCTGGTGGGGCTATTGTTGGAGCGCGGTGTGGTGCGCTATTTGTATGGCCGTCCCCTGGAAACGTTGCTGGCCACTTGGGGGGTCAGTTTGATTCTGCAACAGTTTATTCGCAGTGTGAGTTGGCAGTTTGCCCTAGGCGTGGGGCTGTTCTGTCTGTTGTATTTTGGGGCGATGGCGGTGGTTCGGCGTCGGTCTGATTTTGAACGGATCCGCAGTTGGGCCATGACGATTTTGTTGCCCTTGTCGGCAGCGATCGCCCTATCCGTCTCTTCCCTCGTCGGTCAACAGTTCAAATTGGCAGCAACCAAACCGTGGTTTGGCACCCAGGGGGTTGATGTGACCGCCCCCTCTTGGCTCAGAACAGGGCTACCGTTGGGCAACTATCAACTGCCCTATACCCGACTCTTTATTATTAGCCTCACGATTATTTGCTTAATCGGCATTTATTGGTTTTTGAATCGAACGGTTTGGGGACTGCGGATTCGCGCCGTCACCCAAAACCGCAATATGAGCGCCTGCCTGGGGATTCCCACCCGCACGGTTGATGCCCTCACCTTTGCCATCGGGTCGGGATTGGCTGGGGTGGCGGGATGTGCCGTATCCCTATTGGGCTCAGTCAGTTCCAATATTGGTCAAGCCTATATTGTCGATACGTTTATGGTGGTGGTGATTGGTGGGGTCGGCAAATTGGTGGGCAGTATCGTGGCTGCTGCCACCATTGGCACCATCAGTTATGTGGTCGGGGCCAATGCCCTAGGGCCGTTGGTGACATTTAGCCCCCTGCTGAAGGGCTTGTTTGAGTTTTTTGCGACCGCCAGTATGGCCAAGGTGTTTGTCTTTGCCTTGATCGTCGTCTTTTTGCAGTTTAAACCCGCCGGGTTGTTCCCTCAAAAGGGACGCACGGTAGATGCTTAGGAGGCTTGCATGACCACCCTCAAGACGCGACCTGCGTCTATGCCCACCCCCCTTCTGCCGCCAAAACGGTCTATGGTATCGGAAGCGATCGCGGTGGGGGCCATTGCCCTGGTCCTAGCTCTCTTGGTACCTGTACTGCTCTCTGGGATCGGGCAAGGGGTACGGGTTAATCAGTTAGGGCGTTTTCTAGCCCTGGCGATCGCGGCCTTAGGCATCGATCTCATCTGGGGCTATACCGGCATGCTGAGTTTAGGGCATGGTATTTTCTTTGCCCTAGGCGGCTATGCCTTGGCCATGTACCTGCAACTCCAGATTCCCGCTGGCCAAATCCCGGACTTTTTCCCGTTGTATGGCGTCAATGAACTACCTGCCTTTTGGCAACCCTTTTACTCCTTTCCCTTTACCCTGATTGGGATTTTTGCCATTCCAACTATTGTGGCGGCGGTTTTAGGGTATTTGGTGTTTCGCAACCGGATTCGGGGGGTTTACTTCTCAATTCTGACCCAAGCGGCCCTGATCGTCTTTTTTAACTTTTTCAATGGCCAACAAAAGCTCATTAATGGCACGAACGGCTTAAAAACTGACACCACCATGCTGTTCGGAACTCAGGTGAGCGATCCCAAAATCCAAACCGCGTTTTATGTGATCACCGTGCTGTGTTTGGTGGGTGGCTATGCCCTATGCCGCTGGCTCACCAGCGGTCGCATCGGGCGTTTGCTGGTCGCCATTCGGGACGATGAGCCGCGTGTGCGATTTTCGGGCTATAACCCGACCGGATACAAGGTATTTGTGTTTGCGGTTTCGGCGGGTCTGGCAGGGATTGCCGGAGCCTTATACACCGTGCAGTCCGGTATTATTACCCCCAAGGCCATGGATATTGCCTTTTCCATTGAAATGGTGATTTGGGTGGCGGTGGGAGGACGCGGCACCTTAATTGGAGCCATTTTGGGGGCATTGATTGTCAATTTTGCCAAAACCTTTCTCAGCGAGCAGTTCCCGGAGTTTTGGCTCTTTTTCCAGGGGGCTTTGTTCCTGCTGGTCGTGACCCTGTTCCCCAGCGGCTTGTTGGGCTTGTTGCGTTCCGAGAAACTACTGGCACTGCGATCGCGACTGGGCCTAGTGCCCAAGTTATCAACCTATCCCCATATTGAAGAAGACCCGGACGTGCAGTATGAGCGGCAAAATCTTGGAGATTGAAAATCTGACGGTCAGTTTTGATGGGTTTAAAGCCATCAACAACCTGAACTTCAGTATGGACGAAGGGGAATTGCGGGTGGTGATTGGCCCTAACGGGGCAGGAAAAACCACCTTTATGGATGTCATCACCGGGAAGACCAAACCCACGGTGGGCCAAGTGCGGTTTAAAGGCCGCAACTTGCGACCCTATGCCGAGCATCAAATTGCTTGTATGGGCATTGGGCGCAAGTTTCAAACACCCCGTGTGTTTACCCAACTGACGCCCCGTCAAAACCTGGAACTGGCCTGCAATCGCCGCAAAGGACTCTGGGGCACCTTATTGCCCCGCAATACGGCTGTGGAATATTCAACCGTTGAGGGGTTGCTGGAAACGGTTGGCCTGATTGCTAAGGCCGATATTTTGGCTGAGTATCTGGCCCACGGCGAGAAACAGCGCCTGGAAATTGGCATGTTGATTGCCCAAGGCCCGGACCTGCTGTTGGTGGATGAACCCGTGGCGGGTCTTACGGATGAAGAAACGGCAAACGTTGGCGAGCTTTTATTGGCCTTATCCAACAGCCATTCCATTATGGTGATTGAGCACGACATGGAATTTGTGCGCCAAATTGCACGGAAGGTTACAGTGCTGCATCAGGGGTCTGTGCTGTGCGAGGGCACCATGGATGAGGTACAAAACGATCCGCGCGTCATTGAAGTCTATCTAGGACGGCCCCAAGAAACAGAACCCACCTTTGCATAACGAGGCCAATTATGAGTCAGATGAAGGAAGCCATTGCCATTCAGCCGACAGAGGCTGGGGCGGATTTGATGTTGGATATTACCAACCTCAATGTGTACTACGGCGAAAGTCACATTTTGCGGAATGTGGATATGGGGGTCGCGCCCGGTAAGATGGTTTGTTTAATTGGCCGCAATGGGGTGGGCAAAACCACATTGCTCAAAACGGTGATGGGGTTACTGAGTCCGCGTGTCGGGAATATTCGGTTTAGAGGGGAGCCGATCACCCATAAATCACCCGATCAACGGGCCAGACTGGGGATTGCCTATGTGCCCCAAGGCCGAGAAATTATTCCGCGTTTGACGGTGAAGGACAATTTGTTGCTGGGTCTAGAGGCCCGTCCCGACAAGTCCGGTAAACGGTCGGAAATCTCGGAGGAGATTTTTGAACTCTTCCCGGTGCTCAAAACCATGTTGTCTCGCATGGGCGGCGATTTGAGCGGCGGTCAACAGCAGCAGTTGGCGATCGCCCGTGCGTTGATGGGCAAACCCAAACTGTTGGTCCTCGATGAACCGACGGAAGGTATTCAGCCGTCCATTATTTTGGAGATTGAAGCGGCGGTGCGACGCATTATTGAATCGACGGGGATTTCGGTGTTGTTGGTGGAACAACATCTCCATTTTGTGCGGCAAGCCGACTGGTACTATGCCATGCAAAAGGGTGGCATTGTGGCATCTGGACCAACTCGCGAACTCAGCCAAGCCGTTGTTCAACAGTTTTTAGCGGTTTAGTTTAACGACAAATTCGGACCTTAAACCGCATCCGGGTCTATCCCCATTTGGCGGAGTTGCGCTGCTAGACGTTCGGCGCGTTGATTTGCCTGCTCTGCTTGAAGTTGAGCTTGTTCTGCTTGAAGTTGAGCTTGTTCTGCTTGAAGTTGAGCCTGCTCTGCTTGAAGTTGAGCCTGTTCTCCCGGCAGTAAGACCAATTGACCATTAGGTGTGTAAAAGCGGAGCCAAATCGCAGGCTCACGTGTTACAACTCCCTCCCAAAACCCTAACCACAATCCCAAGGTTTGACACCACAACCAACCCCTAGAATCTGGTGTAAGGTCTTGATAGCATTGGTTTTGGTCTAAATGCCATCCCTGTAACGATGTGGAGTCGTAGGGGTCAAAAATAAAGTAATCCGACGTCTTAAACGTTTGTTCGTAAATTCGTTTTTTTTCGGTTCGATCAATCTCCGCCGTGCTGTCAGACATCAATTCAATAATGACATTGGGATACTTGCCCCCCTCTTCCCAAATAGCCCAGTATTTACGACCGGGAGTGTTCTTGACCCCCAGCACCAAAAAAAAGTCTGGTCCGCGAAAGTCCCGATTTTTGACTTGCTCTGTACTGTAGTAAAGAAACATATTACCGCCGACATAAAAGTCGTTGCGGTCCGCCCAATGATGATTGATGCTGTCAATCAAAAGATTCATGGCAATGCGATGACGCGCCGATTCCAAGGGTTCTCCATCGTCATAGGGTAAATCCGTCGGGGGCATGGGAAATGCTTCCCCTGCGGCGTCCGATTGGAGAGGAGGTTGCGGCTTCGTTGCAGTCATAAAGACACTCCTCAGCGGTGCTTTTTTAGTCTATCACGGGCTATTGCGGGGGCTGAGAAGGCCACAGCAACCCTAACCCCATGACGGCAAATCCAATCGCGGCGATCGCTTTTAGGAGATGGGTCGGCAACACATGAGAAACCCCTTCACCTGCGATCACACCTAAGAAACTCGTAAAAATAAGCGCTGCTGCCGATCCCGCAAAAATGGCTTTAGGATTGTGACATTGTCCACTCAATGCAATGGCAGCCAGTTGACTTTTATCGCCCAATTCTGCAATAAAAACCATCACAAAACTGAGACCTAACAATTTCCAATCCATGATGATGCTTACCCAAGATGAACAATGTCCCAGAGCAACAGAACCGCAATCAACAACATGCCAGCACCCGTTGCGGTCTGGAGCACCTGATCCGAAAACCGTCGTGCTAACCAACGTCCGATGATCACTCCTAACAGACTCGTGGTCAATAAGGCAGCAGCAGCCCCAGCAAAAACCACCCAGGGCGATCGCGATTCTGCCGTCATGAGTAAGGTGGCAAGCTGCGTTTTATCGCCAATTTCTGCCAGAAAAATGGTGACAAAGGCGGTCGAAAACTCGCGCAATAGCCGAGGCTTAGGCACCCGTGTCATCGGCAGGGTCGATAAAGGCTCCGATTCAGCAGTGTCCAATATCGGTTGAATGGGTGGGGATGCGTCCAAACCTAGCACAGGCACTCCGGGGCATTTTCATATTTCTTTCATTATTATGCCTGTTCTTTTCGCATTTGGTTGCAATGTATCTTACTGAATCCGCCCAACTTCTCGCTCAAAGCGGAGACTTTCTAGACTGCGATCGCCATAAACGGCTTCAATTTGCTCCTGGCAGCACTGAATCGCAAAATCGTTGAGTTCCTCCGGTTCAATCCCAAACATGGCCTGAAAGGTATCGGGTTGGACGCGACAAAAGTCGGGGCGGTCATTGTAGATGCGACAGTCCCGCGTATTGGAGTCGAAATGAATACACCAACCCTCTGGTCCAACCAAGCTCAGATAGAGGGTCAACGCCTCAGGGGTCAGGTAATCGGCGATATCGGTCCGCTCCTCAGGTGCAAGATGGCAACAAGCTCCGCAATGCTTGATACAGTGCCATGTCGCCATAAGGGTTTAAATAAGGAAGGACGTCAATATCTTAACGCGCCCCTCAAACGGCTTGGCGATGTCCTGCGAAAATTTATCTCTACAGGTTGTTAGATCAGCCCGATTTTTGGTGAACCCTTGAGACAGACAGGCACTTTTGATCTTGAAACCCGTCCCTGTAGAAATGCGTATTTTGAGACCATCGCGCAGTTCTCTACAGCCATGGAGTGAAAATACACAAAAATGCTTGACAGTTGCTGAATAGATCGGTATAAGGGAACTCATGCTTTTTATTCTGAACCACCCTTTGATCGCTAGGTTATGCCAGAGTGGTCAATCGCCCAACGACGATCCGATGTGATGAGGAGTCCTCCGATGAAACGAAACCACTGGCTGTCACTTTTAGGGCTAAGCCTATTGACCTTGAGTCTGTCTCCTAGACTGGGGAATGCCTTTGATGGCAATAATCAGTCGCCTCAGGACATTTGGCGCAATGGCTCATTCCCGGTCGAAAATTTTCAAGGGTATACATCCCCGTTTGGTTATCGCTCTTCGCCGACGGGTGGCTATACCACTGAGTTCCATAGCGGATTGGATTTTGCGGCTCCTGTGGGCAGTTCCATTCGGAGTTGGTGGACAGGCCGAGTGATTGAAGTATCGGACAATACGGCCTGCGGCACATCGATTCGAGTGCAGTCAGGGTCTTGGGTGCATGTCTACTGCCACATGATGGGGTATGCCGGCAGCGACGCGCAGGGGCGCTATATCACCGATGGGAAAAGCGGATTAAGGATTTATGCCGGACAAACGGTACAGGCTGGACAGCACATTGGCAGTGTTGGCATGACGGGGCGCACCACAGGTCCCCATTTGCACTGGACCCTCAAATATGCTGGTAAGCTAGTCGATCCCGCCATTGTGTTGCGGGCCATGTACACGGCCCAACGACAACCGGGCTTTATTTCTAGCAATCCGCAATCCTAGCAACCTTGATCCGCCTTGACTTTTTTGCATTTTCAATTGTGATTGACCCGCTAGCGGTTGCGGGTCTAAGTCTCTGGGCGTTAGCGTTTTACCTCAGCTTTGCTGGCTGGCGTTATGCGATGGTGGCTGGGTTAAGCCAGTGGTTCGATTTTGCCGAGCGATCGCTCTATCTCTCGGAAAGCGAGTTTGAAAAAACGCGATCCGCGCGAGAGGCCCGGAATGCGTTTTGGGCCTCTATTTTGGGCATTTTGCCGTTTTTATTCCTGGGCAGTCTTTGCTATTTCGGTCTGGCGATTGGGTTAAGTCAAAACTGGTCGATCAGTCTGGGGGCGATTAGTGCGATCGCCAGTGGACTCTATGAGCTAGGTCGCAATAGCCAATAGCCAATCAACGACTGAACGGTTCAGGTTCCTAGCCTTGTTGGCCTAGGCATCCTCAATTTCGACTAGGGCGCAGGGATAGGGAATGAACAGTGTTTGATCGTCGTTCCAAATGCCCCCTTTTTCGGCGATTACTTCCAGAATCCCAACCGCATCGCCATTCCCGACATGAACGGTAATGGAGGCAGACGCCACGTCTTGGTCCTCTTTTTTAAACGCGGGGCTATAGAACGTAATTTTCCGGCCTTTGGACATAGCGGACTGATTTCCTAACACGACGAAACTTAGCAATGATTATGGCAGTTAACGTAAGCGGTCTCTTAAACCCACAACAACCCGATCTAGCTTCACGGCCCGCGAGGCTTTAAATAACAAACGATCGCCCGCTTGAACCGTCTCCACCAAAGCATCAATCAGGGTATTGGGGTCTTCAAATTGGCGGGTGGGCAGCGTATCGGTCCCTTGGGCGATCGCCGTTCCTTCTGGCCCGGTATCGAGGATATAAAGCGCATCAATACCTAAGGCTTCTGCCTGTGCCCCCACATTGCGATGAAGTTCCTCAGCAAAGTCTCCCAGTTCTTTCATCGGGCCGAGCACCGCAATGCGACGGGTACCGGGGGTTTGGGCTAATAGTTTTAGGGCCGCAGCCATGGACTCGGCTCCTGCATTGTAGGACTCGTCCAACAACACAATGTCGTTGGGCAAGCAATACTGTTGTGCGCGTCCGTCTGGTAGATGGACTGTCAATCCCTGACGTAAGGGGTGATCGTCCAAATGGAGCGTGCGCAGAACTGCGATCGCCGCTAGAAGATTGAGGGCATTATGCTCGCCTGGTAAGGGGAGGGGATACTGAACACCCTCCACCTCCAGGGTTTTCGCATCAACCAGGGTTCCGCACAGATCCCCCGTTGAAAAACCGTAGGTCACGGTGGGACCATCCCAAACCGTATCGGCGGTCTCCAGCAGCAATGGGTTTTCAGCATTGAGGATGGCGGTGCTGGTGGCCGGCATGACGGCCAAGAGTTCGCACTTGGCACGGGCGATCGCCTCTCGCGACCCCAGCCGTTCGATGTGGGCAGTCCCGACATTGGTGATGAGGCCAATATCCGGTTGCGCGATGCGGGTGAGTTCGGCAATTTCGCCGGGACCACGCATTCCCATTTCAATGACGGCAAAATGGTGGTCGGGGTTGAGGTTCAACAGGGTTTTGGGGACGCCAATTTCGTTGTTAAAGTTGGCTTCTGTTTTCAGAACGGGTCCAGCCGTCCCTAGGGCGGCTGCCAGAATTTCCTTGGTGGTGGTTTTTCCTACCGATCCTGTAATGGCAACAATGGGAATCCTAAATTGCATGCGCCACCATTGCCCCAGCGTTTGATACGCTTGGAGCGTATTGGCCACCAAAATTTGCGGCACGGCGGCTTCAATGGGGGATTCGACAATAGCCGCAATGGCTCCAGCGGCGATCGCCTGCTCCACAAAACCATGCCCGTCAAACTTCTCGCCGCGAAGGGCTAAAAACAACTGACCAGGCTGTACTGTGCGGGTATCGGTACTAATGCCAAACGCCACTCTGGATCGTAGATCGCTGGACAGATGGAGGGTTGTAGCGCGAAGAACATCGATTAATTGGGACAGGGCAACTTGAAACGACATACCAACTTAGACTTGGGATGAGAACCTCAGCCTGTAATTTACCACTCTATATCGCCGTTGATGGGGTTCTCTCAGCACTTTATTGGCGTAGTTTGGTCCGCTGACGGGAATGCTAAGACTAGTGGTCTGCTCTTCCTAGCCCAAAATTGTCAACAAAGGTGAAAAAGGAGCTATGATATCAGCCATTGATATTCTCCATCCTAAACTTAAAAATTATTAATCTGTATGATCGGAACCGATACAACGGTAGGTTTTGAGTCTTCTTATCTTGCACAACTCCATTCTGCCGATCTCACCGCCTTGTTGAAAGGTGAGATTCTCCTTGCGACCCGACCCCATACGCCCTTTGGCGGGGCAGTTACCGCCCAAATGTTCTTACCCCTCTCGCGATCGCAAGTGTGGCAGCAACTGACAAACTATACCCATTGGGTGCATTATTTCCCGGATATCATCTGTAGCGAAGTGGTGGAAAGCAACCCGCAGCGCCCCCATCGCGGCCATCGTCTCTATCAAGCGGCGCGGAAAACCTTTTTAATGTTTACGGCCCAAGTCGAAATTCATCTACGGGTTTTTGAAAACCTGCAGCGTCAGATACGGTTTCGCATGGAGCATGGAAGTTTTAACGACTTTTCAGCAGAACTGACTTTAGACGACTACGAACATGGCACCGTTTTAACCTACTCAGTCGCCGCAACGCCCTTAATTCCAGTCCCCAGCTTATTTGTGGAACAAGCGATGCGGCTAGACCTGCCCGGTAACATGCGCAAAATGCGCCAAGTCATCTGTACCAGTGTCTATCAGGCAGCCTAGTCCTCGTGGCCTGTCTCCTAAACGGTGACAGGCCATTCAGTCATCCCTCTAAAAGGATTCTCCCCCACTAACGGCTCGGACTTCATTGCCGCGTTGAATAATTGCCTTGCCTTGATCCACTCGCATAAAAACCCATCCGCTTGCATCCAGCACTTCCCCTGGATGTACATTTTGGGTCGAGCCGTTTCGCGCAATGAGCATGGCTGACTTGTCTCCCAAGTCTAAAATGCCCTGAACCATAATGCCCCCCTTAGCTTGACGCCCTACAGGCAACACTTGCGGAGCTGGGTTGCTCCCTGGCAAGGTCTGAGGGGACAGTTGCGGCAATTGGGGTACTGCGATCGCATTCGACGGCGATAAGGTCGGTGGAACGGGAATGGAGGGACGTAAGTTGGCCAATGCAACGGTCTGTGAGGGCTTGGGATGGGGTTGAGTAGACGCTTTCCCCGTCGACGATTTTGCCGAATGGTTAGTCCCTAAAACTTTCTCCGTCTTCAGAGGCGGTGTTTGGGGAATCGCAGTTGGCGTTGATGGGATCATCAGCGGTGTCGTTGCGGGTTGCACATTGGCAGGGGCTTGTAGAACACCCGCAGGAACCACGGCCATAGGAGCCTGGGATGTAGCAGGAGTCGTAACGGCTTGCTGCCATTGGGTTTCGAATTCCGACGCAAAGGCTAAATCAGCTGGACTCGCTGAGACCATCGGGTTGGCGGACGCTTGCGCCACGGTGGGCAATGGATTAGGTCGAGAAAAATGCGTTACGCCCCATAGACTAGCGGTTCCCAAAAATGCGCCCCACGCCAGACACAACATAAAACGCGATCCTAACCCATTGGGATTGGGTTCTACCTCAGCAGACAAAGGCGAGGAGATTGGGAATGCATCCAGACCAGTCTCCATCGGCACATAGGGAACCAAGAGACTGGCGTCCAGTTCGTCCAGATAAGCCGTTCCCAATTGGAGCGATGCACGGGGGGCTGGAACAGGCAAGGCGCGATGATCTTTAGGATTTGGCGAAGAAGATTCATTCTCTCCCCTATCGAACGCCTGATCTAATCCATGAAACAGCTCATCCATAAGCTGTGCGGCATGGTCTTCGACCAGCGGGGCGAAGGGAGCCGCTGAGCGGTTGACAGAGGTCATCTCAAGGCTGGCATTCTCAGACATAGACAAACTCAATGCAACGAATAGAGTTGGATTGTAATTGTAGAGGCAAACCCGTACCCCAGTAGTATTCACCAAAGCGATCCAAAAATTGCAACCAGGCGATCGCAATTCTTTCAAGAAATGTATTTACCCTCCGATTTCGGTGTGGTCAAGGCAAAGGCGATCGCGGCATTCTGGCCGCCAAAACCAAAACTCAAGCATAGTGTAACTTGGACTGCTGAACTGGGTTGCCCTTGGATAACCCACCTTAAGGGGTAGATAGGATCCTGCAATCCGACGCAGGGCGGTAAAATCTGCTGGTGCAGCGCCATCAAGCTAAAAATAGCGCCCATCGCCCCGGATGCGCCTAGCGTATGTCCAGTTGCCCCTTTTGTCGAACTCACAGCAATCTGGTGTCCAAAAAGCTTGGAAATCATTTCGGCTTCCATTTCATCATTTAAAATCGTCCCTGTGCCATGGGCATGAATATAGTCAACCTGAGCAGGATGAAGCAGGCTACGTCGCAAACAATCTTGAATGGCCATGATTGCCCTGTATCGATCCGGTGCCGGGGCATTGACATAGCAGGCATCATTGGTGAGGCCAAACCCTAGCACTTGACCATAGGGTTGAGCGTTGCGCCGTTGTGCGTGCTCTTTGCGTTCGAGCAAGAGTAAACCAATCCCTTCCCCCAAAGCAAAACCGGAACGGCGGCAGTCAAAGGGATAAACACCTGTATGGGTTAAAGCACCCATTTGCCTAAATCCGGCCAAAGTGAGCGGCGTGATCGGGGCATCGACAGCCCCCGCAATCACCACATCGCATTGGCCCGTGCGAATGAGTTCTGCTCCCTGGGCGATCACCCACAGTCCGGTAGCACAAGCCGCTCTAGGCGCTAATACAGGCCCGTTGAGATGGAGCTGTTGGGCAATGACGCACCCAGGAGACTGCCCATACACCTTTAACCAGCAATCCGGCGATGGCCATGAAAGGCCCAGGTGTTGCTGACGGATCAACGCTTCCAGTTCCGCTTGATAACCGCGACTGGATCCCACAGAAAACCCCCAACGCACTTGAGGGGAGGGATGGAGTTGGGCATCGGCCAGCACCTCTGGCACCGCCCGCGCTAACAAGTCATCGACCGAGGTAGGCGTCTGCCCGATCAGCCCCAAGGGATGGGGGGGAATCTCAGGAAACGGCTGATGGAAGGCGACACCACTTTTGCCCTGCAACAGTGCCGACCAACTTGTGGGCAAGGTCGTTCCTAGGGCAGAGCAAAGACTCATTCCCGTTACCCAGACCTCTGTCATAGCGGCTTTGGTTGCACCTGAGCGAAGGTTTATTCTTTCAGGTTTTCGAGACCTTGGGTCACCTTGGCCGAATCGATGCGATCGCCAATTTGGATGCCATCCACCACGTCCATGCCCTGAGTGACCTTACCAAAGACCGCATAATCGCCGTCTAAGGGGGCTGTAGCTTCCGTGGAGAGGGCAAAGTAGAACTGGCTGGAGGCCGAATCCGGCAACATGGAACGAGCCATAGCAAGGGCACCGCGTTCATGTTTGAGTTGGGGCGGTTGGGTGACGCCCGCAGATTTTAAGGTTTTGCCATACACTGGTTCCGTGGCTTTCTCAGGCAAAATTTCCAGGGGAATCTCGCGGGGTTGCCCTGTCTTCGGATCGACAAAGCCGCCCTGACCGAAGCTTTGCGGATCGGCCTTGGGATCTTTGGTATTGGGATCTCCGCCTTGAACGACAAATCCAGGTTCAACGCGGTGGAAGGCCGTGCCATCATATACCCCGCGCTTGACCAAATCCACGAAATTTCCAGCAGTCACGGGGGCGTGGTCGCCATCCAATTCCAGGGTGATCGGTTTCCCCTTGACCGTTAAGACCACAGTGGCTTTGCCCTGCAATTTAGGCAGTTGGCTCAAGGGGGCTGGACTTTCGGCGCCTGGCGGGGCAGAACTGACAGCGGCTGGTGTTTCCGCCGAAGCAGTTGTGGCTGGTGTATCCGCAGATGTGGAGGTTGCAGATGGCGAGCAAGACACGAGCATGGCGGTTAGGGCGATCGCCACCAAGGGTCGATACGCGCCATTCAGGTTCAGGCAGACAGACATGATGACTCACCCTTAAGCAACAAAAAGAACAAGTGGGTTGAATGGGGAAGGGGTTACAGCCCTTCCATCGGCACCCCAACAAAACGGGCAATTTCAGCCGCTTCGTTTTCGAGCTGGGCTAAGGCCACGGGCTGACCCACGCGGGTGAGGGGAATATCGCCCCGCTCTTTAATCCGTAGGTACAGCGATCGCTTCGGGCTTAATCCTTCGCGAATCGCCACGCGCACCGACTGAACATCTTTCAGGCGACAGGTAATTTCCACCGTGCGATTTTTGCCGGGATACCCCCACCGAAAGATTTTCGCGGTTCCTGCGGTCCGGTTAAATTCGTTGTAGCCGCCGCCTACATCCCAGAAAATGCAGAGCCACAGATAGGTCGCCAGCAAAATGCCGGCGACGCCATAAAACCCCATTGCCACCCCTTGGGGAATAAACACCAACTCGGTTGCGTTGCCAACAGGCAACACATCAATTTTGAAGTAGCTGGACAGACTTGCTAACAAAAAGCCGATCGCCCCGATCGAAATGATGGTGGCCCACCAGTAGTTGCTAAAACGCTTCGATCCGAGAACTTCGTAACGCAAAATGGGTTGATCTGGAGTGACTTGAGCGGTCATAGACATGATTAACGCTAGTTATCGAAAGGCCAAAGCTGTTTTGAGGATCAACTTTACAGAGTATAAAGCGGCTCGGACCCAAATGGATTGACGGCCAGGTCCCTTTCGACCGCATTGACCGTCGTTCTCGCCAGCCAATTAAAACTTAAGAATGTTTTAAGGATTCAAAATCCAACGGTTTTGACCACGAGAGGTAATGTTACATTTTTTGACAAATAAAGGGGGCTGTACTCAGATTTCAAGAATCTATCGAGCGCCATTATTGTGCAATATTCGATGTTTTATGGTAAATTCACTTGTTTTAGGCCATTATTGCAAGGCTCTCAATCCTGAGGGAGAGGAGCGCTGAAGCCATCAGCAACTTGATATTTCGTAAAAATTCCGGTATCTAATGAGTAAGCAACTTAATCTAATCGGTGCAAAGACGCTTGCGCGTCCGCTTTGTTCTCGTTTCTACCCCTTTATGGAGTAGGTTTGAGGGATTGGGCGGTTCCCGAGGGAAAGCCAAAAGTTGCCTCTCAAGGCAGGTAACCTTGGGGTGACCGTTCTCAGAGGCCACCAAAGCCCTTACATTAAAGAAGGGATTCTAATTGATGCGCTCAGGCTGGTCAGCGTTCTTTAGCTGAATAGCCGCAGTCGAACCTTTAGACCCCGGTTATTGCGATTTGTCGTTTTTGACAGGTCGCGATTGGGATCAAAATAATAATTGATTACCTTGCAACGTTGAATTTGGAGCAAGAGGGTTTAGTTCCATGACCATAGCAATGGGGCGCGTCCAGGCCGAACGAGGGTGGTTCGATATCCTCGACGACTGGCTCAAACGCGATCGCTTCGTCTTCATTGGCTGGTCCGGTTTATTGCTGTTTCCCTGCGCCTTCC
>JBAVRC010000057.1:0-1537 GCA_049694615.1 Thermosynechococcaceae cyanobacterium
ATCAGAACGTAGGGTGCCCAGTAGTAGGGATGGCGATATTTAGGGTTGCTCAATAGCGCGATTTGCGCCTGCCGTAGTGCTTCAGCTTTAGTAGCACGGGTTTTTGCAAGTTCTTGATAAAAGGTATTGATCAACACCGCACTTGACGCGTCATTCACCAGCCAGAGCGTTGCTAGGGTACTCCGTGCCCCTGCCCGCACCGCAACCCCCGCCAAACCCAACGCGGCTCGGCGATCGCCCGTAGCGGTTTCGCATGCACTCAGAACCAGCAGATCGATTTCCCTAGTTTTACTAGGGGTACGACGGATGAGTGCATTGAGTTGATCGATGTCGAGTCGTTCATCCCAGGACAGAATAAAGGTTTCGTCGGCTTGCGAACTAAATTGGCCGTGGGTTGCAAAATGCAGAATGGGGAAATGGGTTGAAGTGGTAGCTGTTAGGAGATTGCTGCGGGTAAAGCGTTGATTTAAGAGCGATTGATTGGGGAGACTGGTTTGAATGTCAGCAAACTCTTGGGCTACATGGTCGAGGGCCGGAAACCCTTGACGAGCCTCAGTCAGTCCGGCAAAAAGAGCCTTTAAGCGTTCTGGTGCTAGGGGTTGCGCTTTGAGCAGTTGCAAACCGGGTGTTAAGGCAAGGCTGTATTGCTCCATCAAGTATTGGTGGCCATCCTGAAGCACAGCCATGGGTAAGTTGCGTAAAGGGCCATCCAGCACAAAGGCCAGGGTTTTAACTCCACTGGTTTTTAAGTCTGCTGCTGCGGGACGAATTAATTGGTTATAGAATCGTTGCGCTAGGGGCAAAACCTCTTGGCTATTGCGCTGGGTTAGAGCTTGTCTTAACCGCTCGATCTGGGTTTCCCAGTGGGGGTCGAGGGGGGCTTCGTATAACCGCAACGGCTGCTGGGGCAGGCTGACGATGGTTTTAACCTGATCGCCCAAGAGGATGGGATAGAGAACAGCGGTGTGGGTATCGACCTGATCGATGGAGATGGGTTTGGCATCTAGACAGGCTGCGCGGAAGAAATTTTCCAGTTCAACCACTTGAAGGGTTTCAAGGACGTTCCGGGCCTGGATCAGGTTGATCTGGGGGGGTGGGACATTGCCGTCGGACTGTAAGAGTAAGTCCACTAACTGCCGATAAACCGGTTCCACCTCATCCCGGAAGGAAAACTGGGTGTCTGAGTTCAGGGCGGCGAGGTCGCTGCGGAGCGATCGCAAGTTTTGCACGGCTGCGGTATAGGTGGCGATCGCCTTTTGACGTTCTCCTTGAACCTGATGAATCTGCCCCAATTGCCATTGCCAGCGATAGCTAATCTCCCGCGCATTGGCCGCTTGGGCTAAAAGCAAGGCTTGTTCCGTGAGTTGCTGGGCTGCAGCTTCCTGATGGGTGAGGCGATAGATACTCCCCAAATACCCCAAGCCATAGGACTCGGCCCGTAGGTCTTTGAGGGTTTTGGCCTCCTGAACACTGGTGGCCAACAATTGAGCAATCTCACGCCAAGAGACTGAGGGCAACCCATCCGCTTGTTTCGCAC
>JBAVRC010000058.1:0-2802 GCA_049694615.1 Thermosynechococcaceae cyanobacterium
GCCATATCCTGACGAGTCAGGTTTCCCGATATTAGGATGAAGACTTTGACTTCGGCACGTGCGATCGCCAAAAGTTCCAAGCGATTTTTGGCGATTGCCTTATCTTTGGTCAGCACCACCCAGCCACGTTCACCAACCACGGTCAACCACTCGATATCTGGCGTATTCTGATCGAAGTGATCGCCGTGATGCTCTACTAATGCCCCTGCTTCACTTAGAGCGTTTGCAATCGTTTTTCCAAAGCACCAGTCAATAAAGAAAACAGTCTTAGCAGAAGGGGTCATGCCGCTCTGTCTTGGGATTCAAAATGGATAGCAGCCGTAATTTGCAACGGAGTACAGTCATAGTCATCCGCAATATCTTCAATGGAATCCCCAGCGTTATAAAGTTCAGCAATGATATCGGTGGGAACCCCTTTCCCCGCAATCACAGGCTTACCAAAGCGGATAGAAGGATCGAGAAAAATAATTTTGTCACTCTCTGGGGCAGGTACCAGTTCAGTTATCGGGAAAAAGCGGCTTGCTAGACCATTGGCATCCCATTCAACACGAGTAAGAAGACCTTTCAGGGTATCTCGCATGGCGAGCTGACCGGATCTAGAAACGTTCACTAACCGCTCCATCTCCTCTACAAATAGGTCAACCCCATCCGTCTGGAACTGCTTCATTACCAGCGGGTGAGGGTTCTGTAACTTCTCGCCCATATAGTCCAGAGCTTTACGGACTTTATCTAGTTTGACCTGATACCTGCCTCGAATTGTTCGCAGGACGTGAGCCTCTACCAGATTAGTAAACGACAGTTGGAACAAAGCTGGGTTGGGTCGCTGGATCAACGGATCAAAGGCTTGCTGACCGTTCTTAGTGGGATAGGAACGCCCTTGTAGCCATGAACGTAGGGTCGCTACAGGAATACGCAAATACCGGGCGGCATCCGTTACTGGATACACCGGGATATTGTAAATATCGTCATTCCACTTCACCATCAATTACCCAACAGCAATTATTCCTGGATAAGACTATCTTGCCTTGTAACGCCTCTTTTTACTATAAGTTCATCTATAACCCTCTAAAATTGGGATAAGTTTGGGATAAAAAATTTTATTGAACGCTGAAAGTATTGCTAGACATGAATTGATAGACAGTCTTCTAAGCGGTTGGTCGATGGTTCGATCCCATCCGGGCGCGTTTAGATTTCAATCCTTTTAGCAAGGGTTCTGGCCAACCCTTCAATAAATGAATTGCTCCTTTGTGAGTAAGACAGCGCTTGTTCTTAGCGGGATGGAGCACTGTCTTTTTGATTAACTGACTTATAATATCCCATATATATACGGGATAATAAACCTTATGGCTCTTGTTTTCATAAGGATTTCTTATAGACACCCCGTATGTATATGGGGTAAAGTTAAGTTATCTGTTTTAATTTGATATGGCTAAACCACGCAGCGATTACGTCACTAGATTCAAATCCAATGGAGTAGGCACTAAATCAGGTCAGAAGCCTATCAGCGTGCTGCTACCTGCGGAAATAGACGGTCGTGTGCGATCTCTGTCCAACCGTTCCGCATGGCTCCGTGAAGCGATCGCAGAAAAGCTAACTAGGGAGGGACTTATGCAATCTAAAACCGTTGAAATTGAGGTCATGGATCGAGAAGACAAAGACTGGTTAGCGTCAGACCTTTCCCACTTCTCTGAAATTGAACCCTATGACTGGGGAGATGCAGATCCCCAATTGATAGGCAAGCCTATCCGTTACGAACAGGGCGTTGGTTTCGTGATTGAGGGTGGAAAAGAGAGTGGGCAGTGATGTTCTATCTGTTGGCGATATCATTGTGGCAACATTGCCCGAACAAGTGCCCCCTGGACGAGAACAGCAGGGGTATCGTCCAGTCATTGTTGTAGGTGTGCCAGAAGCGTTAGGAACCCCTCGCTATCCAATGCTGTTGGTCATTCCATTAACAACCAACCGAAGGCAGCAATGGGCTATGGAATGTCCTACTTTATATCCAGTTCTAGCAGCGGGTGAAGGAGCATTACCAACTAACTCTATTGCCTTACTGGATCAGGTGCGATCGCTGGATAAAGCTCGTGTAAGTCGCTACATAGGGACACTCACAAATGAGCAGTATCAACCCATCCTTAATGGCCTCAGCAAAATGATAAATCCTGCAAAACTGGGATAAGTTTGGGATAAAAAATTTTCCTGAACGCTGAAAGCATTGCTAGACATGAGTTGATGGACAGTCTTCGACACGGTTGGTCGATGGTTCGATCCCATCCGGGCGCGTTTAAGTTTCAAGCCTTTGAGTCGCTTAGCGATTTCAATATCCGATCGCTGCGCCTGATCTGGAGCATGTCAACCTGATGTAATGCCAAGATACATTTAGCATTTGCTTTTTTAGAATAAGGGCTATGAATTGA
Source organism: Thermosynechococcaceae cyanobacterium (assembly GCA_049694615.1). Taxonomy (GTDB): domain Bacteria; phylum Cyanobacteriota; class Cyanobacteriia; order Thermosynechococcales; family Thermosynechococcaceae; genus JAAURS01. The sequence goes on from JBAVRC010000058.1 coordinate 2,418, forward strand.
AGTTCCCTATAAAATGCTAATGGACCCAACTAAGGAGTTAGGTCCGAAAACAAAGAAATCGCGAATTAAGTTTGCTCAGAGTTGAAAGTAACTATAAACGAACAGAACAGAGAACTTACTAAGGGTTTACAAGATCGGCATTAGACTGCAATTGAATGTTGACTGAACCTACCCCTTATTGCCAGGACCGGCTTCGGCATTTTTTTGGGTTAAAAACTTACCCTTTGCCGCTTTTTATTAACGTAAGCTCTTGGGAAAATAGTCTAATGTCGCGAGAGATTGAGTCAGGAGGCACGGACTCGAATCGTGACAAACAATGAAACAAAATCAAGTGTTTTAGATTTCCTTTTGTAGGTTTTCCTGTGCCTTGATATAAACATAACAC
>JBAVRC010000059.1:0-16448 GCA_049694615.1 Thermosynechococcaceae cyanobacterium
GGCTAAGCCGTTCCAGTGGGCTGAAGTACAAACCCGCGTCAAAACCCAATTGGCGCTACGGCAATTCCAGCAGCAAACCCTCGATGCAAAGGTCACAACGTCTCTAGCCCCTGACGAGATGAGTCAGTCTGCCTTTTTGCCGGATCCGCTGCCCGAAACCATGAGCATTGACTTGGCAACGCCATCTGGAAAGGTCGCATCTGCCCTTCCTGGATTTGCCGACTGGTTTTTCACGCATCCCGCAACGCTTCATCTCGCACTGGCCCAAACAGATCGTGCTATGGTCGGGAGTCCTTTGGCATTGGCTACGGTCCGAGGACTGTTCCGAGGACTCAGCATAGATCCAGTCTTATCGTCTCGGATGCAATGGGCACAACGGTTTCTCGCTTCAGATGTTCAGCCGTCTGGCACGGCATTGCGTTGGGTTCAGGCTGAATTTCACCTGGGCGATCGCACGTTACACTACGGCTTGGTCGGGTATAGGTTGTTGCACCTGCATTGGAGCGATCGTCCCACCTTGCAAGCGATCGAGTCGGGGCCAGACCAGTTCATCTCGTCTCTAACCCTTGCCCCACAGGATGTCGTTGTTTTGTTCAATGCAGCGCTACAGCCTCCCGATTTGCAGTCCCCAAACGCTCCGGTCGAACTAACGCAAATCCTCCAAGGAGCCACGAGTGCCGCCGAAATGCTAGAGCGCCTTTGGCCTTACTTCAACCCAACGGTAACCGAAGCCCGCGACCATTCAATGATGGTGATAACGAGCCGACGTTAAGCCTGGGGAATGGCATATCCATCCCGTCCGCGCCCAAACGCAAATGCCAAAGATTGTTTGGGGGATTTGCCGTTGCAGGTTAAGAACAACAGAAATCCTAATCCGGCACAGCCTCCGGCTAAGCCAAACAAATGACGATAGCCCCAATCCGCCGCGCCAAAACCGAAGACCGGGCCAGCGATCGCAATGCCCAGGTCAAATCCGGCCATACATAGGCTAAAGACCCGCCCCCGCTCGTGTAATTGAGAGCGATCCGCCAGCAAAGCCGCCATCATGGGGATTAAAATCCCACCTCCGGCCCCTTCCAGTAACCCGGCCCAGATAAAACTCATTTCACTATGGGCCAGCCAGAGCATCGCCATTGATAACACATAACAAAACAGGCTGAAGGTGATAAACAACCCGCGTCCCCAACGGTCTGACGCTTTACCCGTCACCAATCGCATCCCAAAGCTGGAAAAAGCCGCAGCGGTATAAAACATCCCAGCATTGAGGCCCGGAACCTCTTGACGCATGAAGAGCGGGATATAAGCGGCTACATTGCCAAAAGCCAAGCCCACCAACAGCATCACCACTGCCGGAATTTGTAAGCGACGCTCTTCCAACCGTTGCCAAAAGGAATCTGGCACCCCTGCTACGGGGTCAATTTTTCCTGGGAAAAAGGTCTTAAAAGACAACGGTTTGGCTTGTGCCAACATGGGATCATAAACAAACCCGACACAAAACAATCCCACAACCGCCAGGAGCGCTGAGGTCAAAAACAACGACAAATAGCCCAGCTGTGCTTGCATAACACCACCGATTGCAGGGCCGAGGGCTACCCCAATGGGCTGCACCAAACTCATGTAACCGAGGATCTGCCCGCGTCGTTCGGGGGGAGACAGATCCACCACTAAGGTGCTGGAGGCTGTGGCAAACGCCGCAATACTAATGCCATGAAAGGCCCGCAACACCATTAATAAACCAATATTGCTGCAAAAGGCATAGCCTAAGGGGGCGATCGCGGCCACCAGCATCCCTATAATCAACACAATCTTGCGACTGTGGCGATCGGTTAACCCGCCTAACCATTTGCGCGATCCCAACAGACCAATGGCAAATGCCCCCATGACCCAACCGACTTGCTGCGGGCTACCGCCTATATCGCGCACATACAGCGGCAAGGTTGGCAACAGAGAGGCCAAACTAATCCAAAAACAAAACCCTGCCCAAAACAAAACGCTCAAGCCCGAGCGCCTAGAGGGCTGTAGCGGGGAAGATTGCACAAAACTCTCTCGTCAGGATTCCAGCTTGCAACAATGGGACGGACTGACCCAAATGTTTCTAAATGTTAACACTGGAAATTCAGGGTTAGGCTTGCACGGTTGTTTCGACTTCTGAATTCTAGTTACACAGGCGTCGTAATTTGGACGGTCGGCGGGGCAAACAACAGCACCCCATTACCCACCTCTGCCTTGTGGCCAGAGAGGGCACAAGCACACCCAGACACAAAGTCGGCAATACGTTGGGCTTGCACTGGGGCTAAATCAGCCAGATTAAACAGCAGAATTTCGCCTTCCTTCAACGCATTAATCGCTTCTCGGGTTTCCTCAAACGTACGAGGGGAGAGAAAAGCAATCTTATAGCCCGATGTACTGGTCAAGGGAAGCAGGTTTCGCATAAACGTCTCTCTAATTCTCCCGCCGGAGAGATGGATGAACCGCAGAACAATCTGCATATTCGGATTGTTCCAAATCTTAAGGGAAACCCTGCATAGATGCAAAGTTTTTCGGTAAAGTCAAATACATAACGTCATATAACCCATGGAATCTGAGGATAAACCTTTGCCGACCTTAGGCATCAACATCGATCATGTAGCGACGATTCGACAGGCCAGACGCACCGTAGAACCCGATCCGGTCGCCGCAGCCGTTTTAGCGGAACTGGCTGGGGCAGACGGGATTACCTGCCATCTGCGAGAAGATCGGCGTCATATTCAAGATCGCGATGTGCAGTTACTCCGGCAAACGGTACGGACCCATCTCAATTTAGAAATGGCGGCCACCCCAGAAATGGTGGAGATTGCCCTGCAGATCAAACCTGACTATGTCACCTTGGTTCCCGAACGGCGGGAAGAAGTCACAACCGAGGGTGGGTTGAATGTGGTGGGGCAGTTTGAGGGGGTGCAGGAAGCGGTGGATCGTCTCCAATCTGTGGGGATTCCCGTCAGTTTGTTTATTGATGCGGACCTGGCCCAAATTGAGGCGTCGGCTCGGCTGGCTGCCCAGTTTATTGAGTTGCATACAGGCACCTATGCCGAAGCCAAAACAGAAACTGCTCAGCGCCAAGAATTAGAGGCGCTGGCTTTGGGCTGCCAACAGGCGATCGCCTTAGGGTTGCGGGTGAATGCCGGACATGGATTGACCTACTGGAATGTCTACCCAGTGGCCTGTTTAGCGGGAATGGAAGAACTCAATATTGGCCATACCATTATCAGCCGCGCCGTTTTAGTGGGGATGGAGCGGGCGGTACGGGAAATGAAACAGGCCATATTAGGGCAACCCTAGGGATAGCGATCGCAGGGCCCCTCGGAAGTGCCTATAATGTAGAACGAATCTTTGTCCAATCGACGCAGGAAGAAAGGCGTGTTTGTTCTAAGCGGTTACGAATATCTTTTGGGATTTTTGTTGATCTGTTGTTTGGTCCCGGCTTTAGCCTTAACGGCCTCCAAGTTACTGCGTCCGAGCAATCGAGGACCGGAGCGACGCACCACCTACGAATCCGGGATGGAACCCGTTGGCGGAGCCTGGATTCAGTTCAATATTCGGTATTATATGTTCGCCTTAGTCTTCGTCATCTTTGATGTGGAGACGGTATTTTTATATCCTTGGGCAGTGGCATTTCACAAGCTGGGAGTATTGGCCTTCATTGAAGCCTTGATTTTCATCGCCATTCTGGTGGTTGGCCTTGTCTACGCATGGCGCAAAGGCGCATTGGAATGGTCCTAACGCTGCCGAATTCATTGTTGCAGGAGCCTGGTAGAAACCATGTCTGAAACCCCTCAAATCGATCCGCCCGTTAATGAAGACGCTGCCCTTGTGCAGGAAAGTCCCATCCAAACGGTGGGACCCATATCGCGCCGTTTGGCCCAGACGGGTGCAGTCCATGAGTTTTTGGGCGTCGATCACCTGGGCACAGAGATGCTCAAAGTGGATCGCGAGGCGTTCATTACCTTAGCCACCGCACTGCGCGATGACGGGTTTAACTACCTCCAGTGTCAAGGAGGCTATGACGTGGGTCCCGGTCAGGATCTGGTCAGCATGTACCATCTGATCAAGGTGGACAACGATGTAACGCAACCGGAAGAAGTCCGGGTCAAGGTCTTTTTACCCCGCACCGATCCGCGCATGCCGTCGGTGTATTGGATTTGGAAAACCGCCGATTGGCAGGAACGCGAGTCCTACGACATGTATGGGATTGTCTACGAAGGACACCCCCATCTGAAGCGTTTGCTGATGCCGGAGGACTGGGTCGGCTGGCCCTTACGCAAGGACTACATCAGCCCAGATTTCTATGAACTCCAAGACGCCTATTAACGCGATCAGTGAGGGGCTCGGGCTGTTTACGATATCAAAGCCAGTTCTGGTTTAGACACCTCAGCGGGTTGGAGCGGATCATAGCCCAATTGTTGCGCGATCTCCGCTCTGGCGAGAACACGATACTCCCAAAAATGTTCGCCCGCTGCACATAGCCCCAGATACATATTCAGAACCTGCGGTTTGTTGCGCAGGATGACCCAGAGTTGGGACCAAAATTGCCCCCGAATTTCAGGTCGACGGATACCCTGATGCCAGATCAGCTGGGTGACCAGTTGCAGTCCTTTCCCTAGAGGGAATTGCATTGTTTGCTTGCGATCATTGAAGCAGCGAATCTGGAGGCATTGTTCCAGGCAACGTTTGAGATAATGCTGCGGTTCGTACAGGGTCCAGAACCCTTCGACATAATCTCTGGCAATTTCCGCAATGGGACGGGTTGGGACAAAATTCATCAGGGTTTTGAGATCGGCGGTGGGAAGGCGATCATCCTCAATTAAGCGATCCTCTTGTTTGAGGCGATCCCAAAGGGCGGTATTGGGCAGCGCCTGTAGGATCCCCAACATGGGTTGGGGAATGCTGGTTTGGGCGATGAAGGCTTGAATGCGATCGCCCGCACCGGCGCGCTCTCCATCAAATCCAAGAATGAATCCTGCGTAGATGAGCAGTCCAGCCTCATTGATTTTGCGACAGGCTTCCACCAGGGGATTCCGGGTATTTTGCAGTTTACGCGTGACCTGTAAACTATCCTGGTCGGGGGTTTCAATGCCGAGGAAGACGGCAAAAAAGCCGGCTTCACCCATGAGCTGAAGTAATTCATCATCCTCTGCCAGATTGACAGAGGCTTCCGTGATGAAGGTGAAGGGATGGTGGTGGGCCTGCATCCAGGGAATCAGTTCCCGTAAGAATCGTTTGACGTTCCGCTGATTCCCGATAAAGTTGTCATCCACAATAAAAAGCGAGCCGCGCCAACCCAAATCATAGAGGGCTTGCAACTCTGCTAGGGCTTGGTGGGGTTCTTTGGTGCGGGGTTTGCGACCATAGAGCGAAATAATGTCGCAAAATTCGCAATTGAAGGGACAACCCCGCGAAAACTGAATGGCCATGAGAAAATAAGCATCCCGTTGCAACAGATCAAAGCGTGGCATTGGGCTTTGGGTGACATCGGGCTTTTCGGCAGATCGGAAAATCCCCTGAGTTTCCCCCCGGCTGAGGGCATCCAAAAACAGGGGAATGGTCATTTCTCCTTCATCCAAAATCAGAAAATTTGCACCAGCTTTCAAGGCATCTTGGGGTACAGAGGTGGGATAGGGCCCTCCCACGGCAACGGGTTTACCCAACTGGACTGCTTTCTGAATTAAGGCTTTAAAGTCTGTTTTTTGAACCAGCATGGCAGAAAGAATCACAAGATCGCACCACGCCCAATCGGTTTCGGTTTCGCAAGCGACATTGCGATCGCAAAAGCGAATTTCCCAATCTGGGGGCAAGAGTGCGGCAACCGTAATAATGCCCAGGGGCGGAATCACCGCCTTGAGTCCGGCAATATTCATGAAGCGATCATAAGACCAGAAAGACTGGGGAAATTGAGGATAGAGCAGCAGTGCTTTCATACATCCCTCCAGTAGCTTGCGTTAACTTCTCTTACAGTTATTCAAGCATCCGTACCATCTTTGCTCTTCAAAGTCAGGCTAATGTTTACAGTAGTTTATCTGACAACCTGATGGTTGCCGTTCTAGGTATCGCTGGCGGCATAACGTTTAATCCGCCTTATGCATCTTGGCCCAAGGGCTTACGCTTGAGCCATAAATTCAATAGCACCATAGCGATCGCCATTGCTATAGCAGTCGTTGCAATCAACGGCATCTGAATTTGACGAATGGCGATCGCCACAAAGGCCCAGACCAGAACCATTGCATAAGCAGTGTCGTGGCGTTGGAGGGTCACGCAAGCGGCGATCGCTGCACTAACCAGGATCATAATGGCGGTCCACAGGGGAGGCGAGATGCCCCAACCGTTCCAATTGAGGCTGTAGAGCGCGATCGCGACATTCACCACAGTGGCAACGGTTATCCAACCGAGGTAGATGCTGATCGGAATTTGAATAAACCAGCGCTCCTGTCGCGAAACGCGCTGCCGACCTATGCCAAGGCGCTGATACAAACCTATCAATGGCAGCAAAATTCCCAGCATGGCAAGGATAGATAACGGGAAGAGGCGAGCGAGGAACAGATAGATCCAGGCACACTGGGCCAGACATGCAAACACCAGAAGGTAGCCGCTGCGTTGTAAACGGGGATTTTGACGTTGAGCCGCTTGGCATTGATACAGGCCAAAGGCGATGAGACCGAGATAAATCAGCCCCCAAATGGCGAATGCATAGTTGGCTGGAATAATTTGGACAGCCTTAAAAAGGGTGTTGGAAAGGGTGCCAATGTTGACGCCGTTGAGCGGGAAAAAATTGGATAAGGTGTTGAGGACAATACTGCCGAATATAGCCGCAAGAATCGTTCCTTGACGGAGTACATCGGGCTTGAATGGTTGGGTAGAAGGTTTCATGAGGTTTCGGAACTAGCACTCTACCGAACTCAACCGAAGTTTAGCCATTTCTAGGAAGCGAATGATAGGTTTAGTCGAATAACCCGTCTACCTTTTGGCGGAATGCAATCAAGGCGTGTGTGGATTGAAACGGTTGTAACGCTTCCAGCAACTGGTCGGATATGTCGGACGTGACAATGGTTTTGACTTCAATGTTGGTGTTATAGCCCGCAATATCGCCCATTCGCCGACCATGACTTCCAGCCCCCTTGGCCGGAATGATGGTATAGCCGGATACACCGAGTTTTACAAGCAATTGGATCAGTCGATCCTGCAAGACCGCTTCGCCGATGATGGTGACAAGTACACCTTGAGCTAAAGAAGATAACATAAAATTTCTGAATCCAATACAATCATTTGTATTTGTTTTCTTTGAGATAATGAGAATTTTGGTGAGGCAAAATCAAGCTCAGCAAGGATCAGAAACGAATTGGCTTAATGCTTATAATTAGCCAATTCATTTTCGTTGATTAACGCTAAATTGGCAGAATCTAGAAAATAAACGGCTACTAGTTTCTGATTTAGCATGTCAAGCTTCTGATCCAGAAGACTTGGCTATACCAAGAATTAATGGTTATTTTGCAGGGCCATCGTGTCTTTTGGGGTCTTTCTTCTTTTTCTTGGCTTCATCAGCAACTCCTTTTTCTTTTTTGGATTCTCTGTTGCCTTTCTTTAATTTTGACATGAAATTCTCCATGAATTAACAGCAAAGCTTATAGAAATCAACAGTGCTATCCAGATAAAAAGGCACTGTCGCCAGAGAACTGATGATGGGTCAGATCCCAATGAAATCAAAATTTGTAGCGTTATCGCTGTTTTCTATTTCTATTATAGGTCATAATTAATTTCCTTAACCATTGATCGATTCATCGGCCTTAACCCATACCTTCATTTCGGTTAGGGTTAAAAGACCAAATTGGGTGGCTAAGGCAACATCCGCCGCATCTCGACCATAGGCGATCGCAACACGGTTCCCGCGCGGTTTTGGCTGGGTTGCATCAAAGGTATACCAGCGACCTCCCACAAAGGCTTCAAACCAAGCATGGAGATCCATGGGCTCCAGTTGGAACAGATAACCCACAACCATGCGAGTCGGAATTGTTAGACTCCGACACAGCGCAATGCCTAAATGGACAAAATCTCGGCATACACCCATACGGGTTTTTACGGTTTCGATGGCCGATGTGGAAGTATGACTGGTTTCGTAGCGATATTCAATATGGGTATAAATCCAATTGCAAATGGCTGCGACCTGATCATAGGCAGATTCAATTCCCGCAATAATTTCGTTGGCCAAATCACCCAATAAATCCGATTGACAATAGCGACTGGGCAGCAAAAACTGGAGGGCATAATCCGGTAGATCTTGAACAGGGACAAAATCTGCACCGGGTTGAATATCAATGGTATCAGATGTTTCAACAATCGCTGTATTATCCACTCTAAATACGCCCTGAGAGGTGATCAGGCGTTGGCACAGGTTACCATAGCTATCACTATATTCAACCACTGAAACAGAAGGGAAAAATTGATATTCTTCCCGTACAATCCACTGACCTGATCCACTCCGAGGTCTCAGCATCAAAATAAGTGGTGAGGGAGCGATCGCCTCAAATATCAGTTGGCATCCTACATTCAAGCGCATAAGTTCCTTGTCAGAGTTATGTTTTTCTTCTCAATCTATTTACTCTTCTTCATTATCTGAATTATCTGAATTATCTGAATTGTAAACATCCGAATCTAGAATGTCATCTATATCTTCCGATACTTTATGCTCTTGAAATTCATTATTGTCAGTGTTCAGGAATCTGCTAGTACTTTCTAACCATCCGATAAATGTTTCTTGTGCCATTGGAGGAAAAACTTTTATGGGCTGATTCCGGGGTTCTTCGCTGAGAGAGGGGTTGTAGTAAGAAGCCATGTTGATTATCCTCTTCTGCATACTTTCGGAGTGCAGAAATAACTTAAGCTTTGCTTCAATGAAATATTCATCTCTCCATGAAGCGTGGAAATCCACTTTGAATTGAGTCCACGGCTGAAACACAATGGGATAGTGGGGCTGTTTCAGAAAAAGAGACAGTCATGTTCTAAATACTTTCTAATTTCATTATAGTTCTTTTAAATAGTAAATGTATTGTTAAATTAGACTATCTAATGCCAAGAGTCTTGCTCTATATGGAATTTAGGCATTAAAGATATGAAATGTGTTTTCCCGTTGTTCAAGTGCCGTTAGGGCGGTAATCTCAAAGTAGTTGTGATTTAAGACTCATGTCTAGGGAGCTTTTCGTTCGGTTTTATCCAATAAAAATCACCAAAACAATATCGAGAGCGATATTGTTTTGGTGATAATGATTTAGAAATTTTGTTTTTCTAAATTATTTATGTCCCCATACGATGTAACCAACGGAAATGGGATGTTATCCCTGCCCATAGGGACCGATGCTGTAGATAGGTCACGCCAAATTCCCGACAAGTCTCCTCCACCACATAGGACAGGGCCGGATAATTAACATGACAGATCTTGGGAAAAAGATGATGTTCGACCTGTAAGTTCAGTCCACCGAGCAGCCAAGTAATGACCGGATTGCGACGCGAAAAGTTAACGGTGGTTTCAATCTGGTGAACGGTCCAAGCCTTATCAATTCGCCCGGTCTCTGGGCAGGGCACCAGAAAGTTTGCCTCTTCTACCGCATGGGCCAATTGAAATACAACACTCAGCACCAGTCCCAAAACGAACACGGTTACCCCATAACAGCCTAAAACTTTCCACAAGGAGTGAACCTGTAACGGAATGCCGAATGCCAGGAGCAAGAAGATCGCTTTGCCAGCCCAAAAGATGACCAATTCCCATCCCTTGGGGCGCGGATACCGATGTCCGCCAATCCGACCCGTGAAAACAGCGTGGAAATCATCATAAAAATGCCACCGAATCGGCATTAGTCCATACATCGGCCAAAGGTAAAGGTGTTGCCAACGATGGGATGGAAACCATGGCTGGTGAGGCGTCAACCGTCCAAATCCATCAATGTCGAGGTCGGTGTCATATCCCGTGATATTGACGTAGGTATGATGGAATACGATGTGCTTCCAATGCCAGTTGTAGGAACTGCCGCCAATCAAGTCCAGCGTCATGGCCATCAGCTTATTAATCCAGGCCCGATCGGAGTAAGCTTGATGGCTGCCATCGTGTTGAATATTGAAGCCAATGGCTGCCATGGCAAGCCCTAGCAACATCGCTAATAGTATTGCTTGCCACCCCGTCTGAACGACAAATACCAGCAGCCAGTACAAGGATGCAAAACAAGACAGGAGGATGGCTGTTTTAGCATACATTTGCGGACAATCCCGTTGCCGCCGTCCTGTGTGTTGGAAAAATTCATCGACTCGCCGTCGCAGTTCAACCTGGAAATCATTGCTCTTGCCAAATTTCAGCCTTTGATCAGAGTCTATGGTTCGCGTTGCTACCGGTCCAGGAATTTTGTTAGCACCTTGTTTTGGCATTATGTCTCTAATTTTGTTCGTCGCATTCCGTCTCTTCAGCCATGATAACAAGCAGTGTGCTTACCCCTGAATAACGAGATGCAGCAAAAGGCCGTGTTTAACTTGGGTTAAGTTTTTAAGCCGATTGTGTTGGGGATGGGTTTAGCAGGACTCTTCTTCAAGGGTTGCTACCGCGATCGCACAGAGACCGAAGGCGGTCAGTAATGGAATGGGGGAGAGCGTTGAAACGGTCAACAACATTGCGCCCAAGGCAACGCCAATGGATGCGGTACTGATCAGCCGAAACGGCCAAGACAATTCGCGATGGGTATAAAACGCTTCAATGGCATCGCTGGGAACCGGTAAGGGCAATACAGAACCGGGCGGAAAGGCCCAAAACTGACTTTGTTCGTAGAACAAATCAGTCCATCCATGTTCTTGGCACCACTGCTGTATATACTGGCGAAGGACTTTTGGCATCTCTCAATTCGTTGAATGCTGAAGGTTGAACGCTAAACGTTGGGAAGACCATTCGTCTGCATATAGAAACGGTTTCCCTTCCCTTTGAGACTAACAGAGTGCCCTTGCAGAGACCGAGTCCGACAATAAATCTTAATTCTCAGTCAGTTATGCGCGAAGTTTTCTCGTCTGATTGTCCACTAGACTTCCATCGTCAGGGTTTTCCAGCCTTGGGCAGCAAGCGGTACTTTAACTATGGCGGTCAAGGTCCATTGCCTCAAGTTGCCCTAGATGCCATTGTGGCGGGCTATGCCATCATGCAACAGAAGGGTCCCTTTTCCAAACAAGTGTTGGATTGGGTGACTGGGCAAATGGCTGACACCCGAGCCGCGATCGCATCCGAGCTAGGGGTCTCGCCTCATACCATTGCCCTGACGGACTCCGTTTCGACGGGGTGCAATATTGTGCTGTGGGGGTTACCTTGGCAGTTGGGCGATCACATTTTGCTCACAGACTGTGAGCATCCCGGCATTGTGGCTGCGGTGCAAGAACTCAGTCGACGGTTTGGGGTCGGGGTAGATCATTGCATCCTACAGACCACCCTCAATACCGGGGATCCAGTAGCGGCGATCGCTGAGGCAGTGACCCCCCAGACCCGCTTAGTGGTTCTGAGCCATATTCTGTGGAATACGGGGCAAGTCTTACCCTTAGCGGACATTGTTGTCGCCTGTCGTCGCCAAAATCCCAATGTATTGTTGCTCGTGGATGCGGCTCAGTCGGTAGGGGTTCTGCCCTTAGATTTAAAGACCTTAGACATCGATTTCTATGCCTTCACAGGACACAAATGGCTCTGCGGTCCCGACGGTGTAGGCGGTTTATATCTTCGGCCCGGTCTTGAGGAGGCGCTGTCCCCCACCTTTATTGGTTGGCGCGGGATTCGCACCGATCCAACGGGAACCCCCATTGGCTGGAAACCGGATGGGTCGAAGTTTGAAGTGGCCACCTCAGCCTTTCCGCTCTATGGCGGTTTAACCGCAGCCATTGGTCTTCACACCGCTTGGGGCACGATGGTCCAACGCTACGAACGTATTTGCCAGTTGAGCGGCCAACTGTGGTCCCACTTACAAGCGATCAAGGGTCTCCACTGTTTACGAACTGCGCCGCCAGAGGCGGGGTTGGTCTCGTTTCAGATTCCAGGGCGATCGCAGGGGCAATGCGTTCAAGATCTAGAAGTACAGCAAACAATGGTGCGTTTAATTGCCGACCCGAACTGTATTAGGGCTTGCGTCCATTACCTGACACTGGAAACGGAAGTTGAACAGTTGGCCGACCAAGTTGCAGCATGGGTTGAGGGCCAACGCAACTGAACATAGGTCATTGCCGCTAACGTTTAACCTTGGCTTGATAGGCTAGGGTATCCAAACCACAGCTTTCAAGACGACTATTGGTATCGCAACGATTCGATGGCCCCGTTTTAATGGCTTGCTCTAGGGCTTTTAAGCGATCGGGTACCCCTGGGTGCGTACTCAAAACCGTTGGACCGCCGCCCCCTGAGCGCAGCAATTTGCGCATAAAAGCAGGCATGGCCGAGGAGGCATAGTTGGCATCTCTCAACATTCGCAGTCCCGCCTGATCGGCATCAAACTCGTCTTGGCGGCTGAGGGGACGGCTCACCAAGAGGTCAATGCCAATATTAGCCAGTTGATTCTGATCGGTCCCCAAGGCCGTGGCCACCAATCCCCGTGCAATCATGGATTGCTGAATCTGGGACATCAAATGCCGCTTTTCAATATGACCAATTTCGTGGGCCATGACACTCGCTAATTGAGCTTCATTGTCAGCCGTTCTGAGTAATCCGCTGGTCACATACACATATCCCCCCATCGTGGCAAATGCATTCACCGCGTTGTCTCGGACGATCGAGAAGTGAAAGGGTAAACTAGGACGGCGACTCACGGCCACCAACCGTTGACCAATCCCCGTCACATAGCGATTCAAATTGGGATCAGGGATGAGGGTTGTGCCACGTTGCAACAAATTTTGATGCATTTGGGTGCCCAAGCGAGCTTCCTGCTCCTCCGACAAATTAGAAATTTGTAGAATTTGGATGCTTCTAAAGAGGAGATCGCCCAAGGGAAAGGCTTGAACTGGGGTGCCTGAACCTATATAGAAGGAGGTTAAAGCCGTTGCACTGAGGAAAGCTGTCAACCAACGCAGACCTATCGGAGAAAATCTGGAACAGGAGAAACGCTTTTGCTTCATGAATGGTAGGGCACAAGCAGATTAAGAACGCATCAATCAGACCCTCTTCTAGAAAAGAGACGAACAGATGCATGGGATGTTTCCCCTAGCGCAGAGAATCTCGTAGGGGCACACGGCACCACGGGTGTAAGGCATCCAATCAAGAACGGCTCTCAATCCATTTCGTCCGAATGGCCCGAATGCCTCATCCTTTTCTTTTCCGCTGCAAGTCATGGTAGTCTGACACCAGATCAATTGTAGTCTTGATTCTCTTTCCTATTTTTGGCGCAGTTCTATGGCACTTTTAGATAAAAAAGGCCGCTTGTTTGGCAAAATCAGCATTTTGGATCTGGGCCTTGCCTGTATTGTTATGGTTGTCCTCATTGGCAGCCTGCTGATGCCGGGGCGTTCCGGTCAGTCGGTTGTCCAGGCCCAACTGAATACCAAGCCCGTGGAAATCGATGCCATTGTCATTGGTCTCAATGCCAGTAAACCCGCCGAAATCCTGAAAGAAGGAGATACCACTAGTATCATCATTCGGAACCAGCCCTACGGCGAGATTCGGCTCAAGAAAATTCAGCCCCTTCCTAAAACCGTCACCGCTTCACAGCCGGACGGAACCGTCAGGGCCTTTCCCGATCCCCGCCCTGAAAGTCGATTTTCCAATAACTTGGTCTTGACCTTAGAAGGAAAGGGACAACTGACCCCAGAGGGTCCTGTTTTGGGGAATATTCCCGTTAAGGTAGGTGTTCCCATTGATCTAGACGGAAAACTTTATAGCTTTCGTGCCAGTATCATTGATGTCCGTGTTCCAGAGTAGACTCATGGTCTAAGTTTGCAACGGCGCTATCGGAAACGGAGAGAGAGGGATTCGAACCCTCGGTACGGCCTTAACCGTACAACAGATTAGCAATCTGCCGCTTTCAACCGCTCAGCCATCTCTCCAGGCAAGCAAGCCCTATGATAACAGATCTATCTGGAAATCCCCAAGTGGTTCGGTCCTAAACCAGGGGTTGAGCCAGACCGTTGAGCACTGTTTCCCCACCGCTGCTATTCACCTGATGCCTTAGCTTATGAGCGTCCCTGAATTTTTTGAAGCCCGTCATCCATTGGTGCAAGCCCTGTCCAGCCAGAGCGATCGCGAGTTGGTGTATGGATTTCAGCAACATCGCGACCAAGGCAAATATTTCACAGCTATTTTTTGTCGTTATGCGGGACTCTCCTACGTTTTAATTCGCAATATGGCCCGTGCGGCATTGCAGGCGGATTATCTCTTTGCCAAGGTTTGGCGCAATATTTTCTTTGAGTTGACCTATCTAGATCCTGGCGTTCCCGACACCGCAAGCGGTGCCGATAATTTTTCGCTGCAAACTTGGATTTTTAACAAAACGGCACTTTGTATCAATCAGGAAGAAGCCCCGGCCATCGAGTCCATTCAATATACGTTGGATGTTGCCCCACCTCCGCTTTGGTGTTATTTGCAACTGTCCCTAGATCGGCTACCTGCATTACATCGATTGATCTTGGTGCTGTCCCAGACCTTCCATTGGTCGGAGAGTCGAATTGTCGGTTTTTTGGACGCTGAGGGCGAGTCTATTCCTCGCGATTCGATTCCGCAGATGAAAACCGAAGCGTATCAACAACTATTGGAAACTCTTCCTGACGATATTCGGTGTATTTATTTCAACGAGACACCCGCCGACGATACGTTGATCGAGGCCAGTCTGCCCTTTATCGGCGATGGCTGAGGGTAACAATCGGTCGATGCCATCCAGACCTCAATTTGGGCTTTCGGGTTGATGGCGGTAGATCCACTTCCAGGCAACACTGGCGATCACGTTGGCCAGAATGTGAGCCGTAACAGGAACCAATAAATTCCCTGTTGCTAGTACAGCCCATCCCAGGGCAGATCCGACAATGGTGGCCCAAACCACATAGGGCCATTGCTGAACGCTACTCATGTGTAAAATGCCAAAGCACAGGCTCGATAAAACCAAACCTGTTGCATTCAGACCCAGTGCAGGTAACATCACACCACGGAACAACAATTCTTCGCTGAGCCCCGGCAATAGACCCAACCAAAGCACATCGGGCCAAAGCAGCGGCTTGAGGATCATCTGCAAATACCAGTCTGCGGCAGTCCGATAGCGCGGCCAGAGTTGATACAACAGGGTACTCGCGCCTGCAATCCCCAGTCCTAAACTGATGCCCCATGCTAGGTCGATCGCACTCCAACGTAAGGGCGGTTGGGGAAGGGGATCTAGATGGAGCCAAAGCTTGGCGATCGCCAATAAAACAACAGCAGTGATGCCCATGGCAATCAGGACCTGATTGCGGCTGAGCGGTTCTAGGTTAGGGTGTTGAGAGGTGGGTTTCTCCACTGCAATTTATTTACGACGTATACCGTCTCTTAAAGGTAGCAGGTTTGCGTTCATTCCTTGGCAGGGTCGATGCAGTTTAAGGGGGCAATTGAAGGGCCAAGAGCAGCCGGATTGAGGCCTGATCGCAGGGCCACCAGCATCCCAATCGCTTCGCAATAAGACTGAGCACGCAGCACTGGAATCTGAAGCGCCTCAGCCGTGACGTTTAATGCCGTGTGGTTTTCGGCAATGGTAATGATGGGGGTAGCCGTTTGACTCCAACTCAGCACTGCACTGCCCCCGCAGGCACTGTGGGGCACAACCACAGCATCTACAGCATCCCGCCAAACGTCTTGGGCCTGTCCAGGGGCGATCGCAAATTGAGGAGCACGGCTCAGTCCCGCTAGGACACAGGGCAAAAATGTGTAACCCAGCTCTTCGGCAGCGGAACGCGGGCTAAGAGCTGGGTCAAGGGGCAGTGGTAAGAGGGCTGGCGCATGGGCACAGGGAATACCAAAGGTCCTGACAACTAGATGACTGATAACGGCCTCCGCTCCAGCCAGGGGGTCAACGCCAATGCCATGCCGGTATTGCGCCAATGCAGCGCTGTCCACATGGTCGGGGAAGCGCGCCACAACGGCGATCGCCGTTGCCCCAAGGCGATGGATCAGTGTATCGACAGCTCGCAACAGGCTATCCGGGTGTTGAATTGTTCCCCACGCGGCACCCGAATCAGCGGTTTTCAAGGACACACCCAACGGTTCATCGGTCAACACGGCTTCGGTTAGATTGAGACCCAATGTTGCGCGCACGGCATCCGCCGCTTGCAGGTGACGCAGACGCAAGTCCGGTTCTATGCCCCGATCCAGGACCAACCCCACCCGATTGCCATGAACGGGGCGCAGGCCCCATTGTCCAGCCGCAAACTGATCTAACCCATACCCTTCCACGTACCAGGCATTGGGAATG
>JBAVRC010000060.1:0-2410 GCA_049694615.1 Thermosynechococcaceae cyanobacterium
GCCCAAGCCGTTGGATCTTTAATGAGCACCGCAAACCAGGGCGCAAACATGCCCAGCAGCCAGATCGGTTGGGTCCACACCTGCATTTGGGCCAGCAGCGTCATGCCAAAGACCACCAGCGGGAAGATGGCCACAGTACAGAGCAAATAACCCCAAACCAATGGCAGACCGAAGTAAATTTCGATCGCTTGGGCCATAATGGCCCCTTCTAGGGCAAAGAAAATGAAACAAAAGGAGGCATAAATGACCGAAGTAAGGGTTGAACCGATATAGCCAAATCCCGCCCCACGGGTGAGCAAGTCCATATCGATGTTGTAGCGGGCGGCATAGTAGGAAATGGGCACTCCCGTCACAAAAATGATGATGGCCGACACTAAAATGGCCACAAACGAGTTCGTAAACCCGGAACTAATGGCAATGGACCCGCCAATAGCAAAGTCGGCCAGGTAAGAAATACCACCTAAAGCCGCATTGGCTACGGTAAATTCCGACCATTTGCGAAAGGACTTGGGTGCATAGCGCAGGGAATAATCTTCCAAGGTTTCATTCACGACCCAAGAATGGTAATGTCGTTTCGATTTTTCCAAGCGCTCGACAGCACTTTGTGTTTTCGTCATAGAGTTTGGCCTCTCTTTCGTTAATCAAAATCACGTCTATTGATGGACATGGGGCAAAACAATATAGAGTTGCTGCGGACTGTTTTCTAATAAGGTCAGTTCTGCCGATGTGGGAATGGCAATCCCTTCATCCTGTAAAACAGCTTTCGGTTCCTGGAGCAGACGCGCTTTATACGCCGGGTCTTGGGCAGATTTGAGCAAAATGCGCGATCGCACGGATCGGTGGGGGTGGACGGTATCCAGGGACTCCTTCAGTTGCTGAATGTCGGTTTCGCTTAAGAGGGGTAAGACAAAGAACACCTTGCCTTCTTGACTCTCTAGGACCGTCACATTTTGGTCGGGCGGGACCTCAACGGCCATGTCCCGTAAGACGGTCTTCGGATTCGCGATGAATTGAGATCGAAATTCCGGTTCTCGAACCGCTTTCGTAATGACTGAAATTAATGGCATAACGATTGAACCCTTTTGGGGGATGAATGGGGTTGAGATCGATGAATTTCCAGTGCCCGTAACCGAACGGCATAGGTGTTTCGGTCTAATTTTCGGGGTGCCCGACGGGCCAGGGCCGAAAGCGCACTATGTAGGCTGTTGTAGGCGTCCGTCCAGGTGTAGCCAAATTGCAGGGCCAATTGAATGGCTCCTAAGTCAGCCGCCGCCGCCATGCGGAAACGCTGCTCGCCTTGGGTTTGTTGGTAAAGCTGATACCCGGCCAATCCGGCCACCACCAATGCAGTGGAGAACCCCAGGACATTTTGAGCAATGAGTTCGACAAGGGCAACGGCGAGTCCGATTCCCAGAACCAGTTTTTCTGGCGATCGCGTTGAGGGACGATGACGCCGGGACAATTCATACCAAAACAATAAGTTGCGCTGATGGGTGTTTAACGCGGCCCATTGCGCCCAATCCAGGTCCAAATTGCAACCCAAAGTATGGGAAAAATCTGGGTCCATTGCAACCTGCGATCGCCACTCAGTGGGCACCAAAGTCATCAGTCGCTGAAGTTCAGCCGCATCAGTCCAACGGGGAATTGCCTGTTGCATGAATGCCACCTCTGTAAAGGGATATTCAATTCAAATCTGCAGCCCAAACGAGTGCAAAACAGGGAGCTGTTTGCCTCAGAATGGTCCTAAAAAGACTGCCATTGAAACCTGTCTCAATCCGAGCGTTGGGGCGTTTGGGAGAAACGCGAAAGGAGACCCATCGCTAGGGTATGGGAATCATAGCGAGTCGTTTTGCATCGGTTTGTATATAGGTTTACGAATTAACTATTAACCAGTTAACTATTTTGAGATTGTCTCGGTTTGATGGGATTTGTAGTGGGATCCCCATTCCAGGCTGTGGCCAAGGCAAGGTGAATTCTGGACAAAATGACCGATTTTGACGAAATATAGGGTTTTGCAACAAAATATTACGGATTTTGTCATAAAAAGAACTGTGAAAACATCAAAAATAGATATTCTCAAATAAATCAACATCATCTGCAAATCTAAGAAAGTCTCTTAGATTGTAAGTTGCTATAACAATACGACGCCCAGGATATTCATTTCTCAAAAATTCCCACTGAGAACAAAGTATGATATCAAAATTTATATCAGTCGTTGAAGCATTAAGCTGACTCTCAGTTTGAGCTTTAGCCCAAATGTAAGAAGCTCGATTTAATACGTCTGGAGTAATGGGCAAAAAGTCTATAACCCTTCTTAATTCATCTAACCTCTGTATCCCATCTCCGCCTCTAGATTGCATTTGCGCTAAAGTAAGACCTCTTCTAACTTCATAATCACAAACATCAGAGC
>JBAVRC010000061.1:0-6986 GCA_049694615.1 Thermosynechococcaceae cyanobacterium
CATTGTTAATTTCCTCCTGCGGAAATGGCTCATCAAGCCACCGTGGGAGTTACTTTACTGCCGGAACGCTCAAAGCTTGTCGAGTCTCACTGGTAAAACCAGTGGCTTACCTCAGATACCCAGTTAGATTTCATCTTCATTTTATTTTTTGGGTTCATTATAAAAATAAGAACTTTAGTTAAACAAATTCTGGTCAAGTTTATGAAAACTCTGTCGATTCTTGCGAGTGCCGCTTTAGTGAGTGTTTCTGTGCTGGGTATTGGTTTGGCTAATCGTGCTTCTGCCGAGTCTGCAAATACAGTTGTGGCAGTCTGCGGCCCCAATAGCGCATCTAAGATCGTAGATGCTGATAAAGTTCCAGTTGGATGCCACATTTCCAAAGTCAACTCAGCTCCTGGTCATCGTTAAAATCCATCTTCATTAGAAGTGTCAATCATATTGAAATCTCAAGTAATGCATTTTGAGATTTCGATACGATTGACATATAAATAAAGTTTCTAGAGCTAGAGAAGTCAGAATATGTGGGTAAGAGATTGCTTTAGAACATTGCGATGATGTCATCTCTCAATATGTTTGTAGTACGATTTTTATTTCGCATCTGTAATGCACTTGAGAGTTTGATCTTTTTTCCTCAGTTATGAAACCAGAGCGTTTTCAACTTTCAACGCTGAGTCAGTGGGGTGCAGCTTGTCGTCTCGGCGGCGATCGCCCGCTCAATCTAGTTGCGGTCAAATGTTGTATTTGTAGCAATGATGGTAGTGAGCCTGTTGCAGTTGGTGAAGACTTTGAGTACCGGTCTAGCCCCGATACTTTTTTAATGGTGCGCTGTACTCAGTGCGGGCTAGTCTATCTCAACCCCCGTCCAGCAATTGCAGAGCTGGCAAGAATTTATCCGCCGGATTACCACGCCTATGACTTTTCAGAAGAACAGTTTGAGTTTGTCTATAAAGTTCGACGGAAGCTAGAGGCGCGGCGGCTACTGTCCTGCTGTCAGGGGCTACCCGAAAATGCTCGAATTATTGATGTCGGGTGTGGCGATGGATTTTACCTCAGTCTGCTGAGACAGTTTGGGAAGTCGGGCTGGCAGCTTGAAGGTATTGATCCCAGCGATCTTGCTGTGTTGGCTGCACATCGGACTGGCTTAACCATTCACCAAGGCACGATTCAGTCCCTCGATTTGCCCAAAGCCTCCTCCGATCTAGCTTTTATGATTGCGACCCTAGAGCATGTCGATGATCCGGTACAGGTGCTTGAAGTAGTGCGATCGCTCCTGCGCCCTGGTGGTCACGTCGTCATTGTGACCGACAATACTGATACCCTTGATTTTCGACTCTTTCAGCAGCGTCATTGGGGCGGCTACCACTTTCCGCGCCACTGGAATTTGTTTAATCCCTCAACCCTTCGGCAATTAGCCCAGAAGGTTGATCTTGAAGTCGCCCAACTTACGACCATCCTTAGCCCCGTCAACTGGGTTTACTCCTTTCATAATGCTCTCGTGGACTGGAGCGCTCCGTCCTGGCTCATTCGCCAATTCACCCTAAAATCAACCCTGGCTTTGGGCATTTTTACCCTCTTTGACCTGCTGCATCAAAAGCTAGGTTATGGCGCACTCCTGCACGTGATTCTCAGACGACCTCGTTAATTTGCCCAAGTGAAGCCGGACTTATAGATAATGAAATCCTCCCCTCAAGCCCCCATTGCCATCATTGGTGCAGGTATTGCAGGACTCACCGCTGCTGTTGCCTTGCGCCGTCACAACGTTCCGGTTGTGCTGTATGAGACAGGTTCCAAGATCGCAGGACTGGCTCAAAGTTTTCATGATGAGGATGGATTTAGCTACGATTTTGGCCCTCACTTTATTACCAATCGTCTCGCTGCAGCGTTGGTGCTCAATGCCGCACCGTTCGACACTACGGCGAAGCCGTTTGGCTTCAGGGGCGTACCTATGGCTACCCATTTGGGTTGCTCAAGGTGCCTCGGTTTTCTCTGAGCGGATTGGCGACTAAACTCATCCCAGGAGATCGGCAGCGCACCAACAGTTCAGCCGCTGAGTGGTTTCGCGCCAGCTATGGTAAAGCCCTTGCGAATGAAGTGGCAATTCCACTTTTAGAAGCTTGGTCTGGAGCCGAAGCATCGCAGTTGTCCGCGTCTGTGGGCAACAAACTCCAAAATTCGATTGGATACACATTTTTACTCAAAGCAGCCAGTCATTTAACCCATCGAGCAGTTGCCAGTGGCTACAGCCATGAAATGCCGGAACATCCCTATGTATGGCACGTTTACCCTGAAGGCGGAACCAGTACGCTTTGTCAGCGCCTTGCCGACGAGTTAGAAGGTGTCATTGCGCTAGAGTCCCCCGTTGAATCCATTTTGGTCGAGCAGGAGCAAGTGAAAGCGATTCGGGTAAAGGGAAGAGAACAGCATGTCTCAGCAGTGATTAGTACCGCACCCTGCTCTGTTCTGGCACGGCTGGTCAACGGTTCCGAAACCTTACGCCCCCTCACAAAATTCCGATACCGTCCCATGGTGTTTGTTAACCTACGGCTGAATGGACGCGGCTATTTGCCCGATACGGTGATCTGGACACCTGAAGCAGAATTTCCCTTTTTTCGGTTAACCGAGACACCGCTTTCTATGCCCTGGCTAGCGCCTGCGGGTAAGACTATCATTACGGTCGATATTGGTTGCGAAGTCGGCAATGCCATTTGGACAATGGGAGATGAGGCGCTAGGTGAATTTTGTCGAGATGCGCTGCGTCCGATTATTCCAACCGTGCAGCAGCAGTATTTAGGATGTCGGGTTATGCGATCGCCGATTGCCTATCCCATTTTCTTGAACGAGTACGAAGAAGAACGTCTTCAGCTTGAAAAAACAACGGGAATTGGGAGACTTTACAGCATTGGACGCAATGGTGAATTTTCTCACATGCTGATGGAAGATGTTTACTGGCGCACACAGAAGAAAATGCGCGACGTACGAGCTGATTTAATGCGAACGTATGCAAAAACAATTGCTTAGCCTGAGCGGTTTCAACTGCAAGACACTTACCATTCAGCGTAGGAGCCGCGATCGCTCCCTCTCGGTACAGTTTCCGGTAGCGTTCGTACTCGGTTTTGGCGTTCTTGAGTTCAGCGCTCAGACGTTGGACGGTTGAGGTTTGCGCGGTAACATTGCCTTGGAGTTCCGCTTGCATCTGCCGAATAGTGGCTTGTTGCGCCTGAATTTCTCCAGATTTTGTGCAATGGGTTAAATCCCTAATCTTGTCTGCAAACGAAGGACTGTTATAGAAAATGTAATAGGGAGCCTGCCAGACTTCGTAGACAAAGTTCAGCAAAAACGCAAATAGAAACAGATTCGTTTCAGGTGCTGACAGTATCCCGTTCTTCCACCCAGCCGAGGGTTTCCTTTCTCTTTCTATTCCGATTCGCTGGCTTAGCATTTTCGTCACCTCGCTTCCGACCTGGATCCATTGCTATGCTTTCATCTCTACGATGCCCATCATGCCTAAGTCTTCATGGTCAAGAACATGACAGTGGTAAACGGTTTTCCCAGCGTAGTCTCGGAATGGAATCCGAATGCGGACGGTTTCATTCGCTCGCACCAGAACAGTATCCTTCCAGGCACGGTAGGGTTCTGGCTTGCCATTGCGACTCACAACCTGAAAGGAATTGATATGTAAGTGAAACGGGTGCTCCATTCCGTCAGGATCGACATTCGCTAAGTCCCAATCTTCAATGCTTCCCAGTTGCACCGATGCGTCAATTCGTTGAGGGTCGAAGGGTTTGCCGTTGAATAAGAATGCCAGACCCATCCCTGGTTCCATTCCCGATCCCATCCCCATTTTCATAGATAGCTCTATCCGTCGAGTTTTACTGGGTTGCGGCAATGTCTCAACGTCCAGAAGTTTTTGAGGCAAGGGTAATACTTGGTTCGCGGAACCTTGATAGGTCAGTGTGGCGATCGCCTGGGGGGTCTGGGTTCCGGTTCCGCCATGCATCATTCCTCCCATACCGCCCATGTTGCCCATGCCTCGACCCATCATGCCCATCATCCCCGTGCCCACTCGGTTATAGGGGAGATTCAGCAAACGGTATTGTCCCGGTGGGCGATCGCCTTGGATCAAGACCTCTGCCCGTTCTCCAGGGGAGAGCAATAGTTCGCGTAATTCGATCGGTTCTGCGATCGCGCCCCCATCGGTCGCAATTAGGAAGAAGGGATGCTCCTCCAACTGTAAACGGTAGAATCGCGAGGTAGAGGCATTCACCAAACGCAACCGCAGAAGTCCGCCTTTGGCAATGGATAGGTTGGGATTAACCTGACCGTTAGCCGTGACAATTGAGCCTTCCCGTCCCTGCATCAGTTCCATATGATTGGGAGAAGGAATCTGTCCCTTGGAATCCAGCGCAAAATCCTTCAGAAACAGAAATTCTTCCTGAGCAGCCCTAATTTCAGGAATATCGTCTAGTGCGCCTCGGACAACGAAGATTCCGCCTAATCCCGCAAAAATTTGTTTTGCGACTGATTCATGTAAATGAGGATGGTAATAAAACGTTCCGGCAGGGTGATTTTTGGGCAGGGTAAATTCGTAGGTTAAGGTTTTGCCAGGAGCGATATGGAGAAAAATGTTATCTGCATTGCCAGTCGCAGGAATATGGAGACCGTGATAATGCAGATTGGTGGGTTCCTGAAGTCGATTGGTAAAACGGATCCGCACAGTATCTCCTGGCTTGGCTTCTAGCCTTGGGCCTGGAATTTTCCCGTTGTAGCTCATGAGGTAGCCCTGACGGTTTCCTAGGTTGGTTGAACCATATTGTGCTTCCAGGGAAACGTCTAATAATCCGCCGCGACTCGCGATTGGATTGAGCTTAATGGGATTCTGAGTTTGAGCGTCTGAAGTAGGATTCATGGCACAGCGACTCAGAAAAACTGCGCTAGCAGTTCCGGTACTGAGCGTTAAGAATTGCCGACGAGAAATGGGAGACATGGCAAACTCCTGAGAGATAACTTGTGCCAATCAAATTGGAGTATGGGTAATTTGATGGAGGCAAAGATTGCAAAAACTCACTCCTTAAAATCAGGAGAGTATGAAGTACACGTTTCTCATACCACGATAGTCACTTAGGGGTTGGCATACTCATTCCCGGATTGGGGTGATGGATAGAACTGTTGGGCATCCCAGAACCCTGACCCATTCCACCTTTGGTTTG
This sequence comes from Thermosynechococcaceae cyanobacterium, assembly GCA_049694615.1. Taxonomy (GTDB): domain Bacteria; phylum Cyanobacteriota; class Cyanobacteriia; order Thermosynechococcales; family Thermosynechococcaceae; genus JAAURS01. Next base: position 5,208 of record JBAVRC010000061.1, read on the forward strand.
ATCCATCATTCGATCCATATTCTGCATCATTTCCTGCATATGGGTCATCATCTGTTGATGATGCTGGCGCATTTGCTCTGGCGTCATCTGAGACATCATTTGCTCCATTTTTCCCATCCTTTCCATCATTTTTCCCATCATCTGTTGATGCTGCTGACGCATTTGTTCTGGCGTCATCTCTTTCCCCGGCATCATTTTGGCGGGTTGCTCTGGGGGTGTTTGCGCCAATGAGGGGAAGATGAAAGCTGCGAATAGAGCAAGACCCGTAATAGCAATTCCACTGAGCAGATTAAAGCCAATCTTATGCATTTTCATTTTTTTCTCCTTATAAGGATCTAGGCCGTTTTCTTTGACTGAAATGCGGGAAAAAGGCAGGCGTTACTGCCGCATATCGAGCATACGCCTCGCCAAAATCTGCGGAGACTTCTCGCTCCTCTCGACGCGCTAGCCCGGTATACATAAAAACTAGTACCGGAAACATCAGCAGTGTTAGAATCGTCGGCCATTGCAGCAGAAACCCGAACATAATCGCGATAAACGCAGCATATTGAGGATGACGGACAACGGAGTATGGCCCTGCGATCGCTAGCGTATGGCTTTTCTGCGCTTTATAGAGAACGTCCCAGGCCGAGGCGAGTAAGATAAATCCTCCAAAAATGAACAGGTTGCTCAGAATGTGCAACACATTAAAATGGGGATTACCTTTCATCCCTAGCAACGTCCACCACAGATGGCCTGCATCATGGGAAAGGAGATCTAGTTTGGGATAGCGGGTTTGTAGCCAACCGGACAACAGGTAAATTGTCAATGGAAACCCATACATTTCTGTAAATAAAGCAACGATGAAGGCAGAAAAAGCTCCAAAAGACCGCCAATCGCGAGAAGATTGAGGCTTGGCAAAACTAAACGCGAAGATGATGAATATCAGGGAGTTAATAATCACTAAAGCCCATAGACCGTAGGCGGGAGGCATGTTGTTCATAGGAGAAACTCCTTGCGTCAGGATGAGCGTTCTGGATCGAGAGAAAGGCCAAAGTCAAAGTCGATTGCTCCTCCCGCCGCCATGGCCTGCGTGACCTCCCCCTGAATCGTCGCTGCCGCCGTGTCCTCCATGACCGCCGTGCATAAAGAGGTGCATTAGCGGGCATAGCAATAGAAATAACCAGGGCAAGAATGGGACGATGTGTGCCAAATGTTCCGTGAACAGAAAGAAGGCAATAATCCCCAGGAAAGCAAACAAAACAAATTTAGTTATCGCGTCCATGGCAACGACCTGATGATGAGTAGGATGATGATGATTTGCCATAAAAGTCTCCCGGCTGTATAGTTCAGCTAGTTAACAGATAGCTTGAAACCTTTCAAGAGCGATGAGTTCACAATGACAGAGAGCGAACTTAAAGCCATTGCTGCTGCAATAATCGGGTTTAAAAATCCTAGAGCGGCAATCGGCAACCCAATCGTGTTGTATATAAATGCCCAAAACAGGTTTTGTTTAATTTTGCGCATGGTGGCACGAGATAAACGAATGGCTCCGACCACATCTCTCACGTCGTTTTTGACGAGAATAATGCCCCCCGTTTCTTTGGCCACGTCCGCACCAGACCCAATCGCAATGCCAATATCGGCGATCGCCAAAGCAGGGGCATCGTTGACGCCATCGCCCACCATTGCAACGACATTGCCCCTTCCCTGCATTTCCTGGATGACGTGTGCTTTCTCGCTGGGCAGTACGTCCGCGATGACGTGTTGAATCCCGACCTGACGGGCGATCGCCTCAGC
>JBAVRC010000062.1:0-2288 GCA_049694615.1 Thermosynechococcaceae cyanobacterium
ACCGTAGAGCCAGCAAAGTCCCAAAAGCCAAAGGAGGCGAGCCAGCCGCCGCCCCAGATCCATTTGCCAGTGATAGGGTAACTAATGCCGACGAGCAATAAGCTAAAGATCAAAAAGGCAACGAACTTGATCCGTTCAGCCACAGCCCCAGAAACGATGGTTGCGGCAGTCGCTGCAAAAACCAGTTGGAAGAAAAACTTGGCTTCTAGGGGAACGGTTGCCCAACTGAGCGAACTAAAAACGCCACTATATTCTTTCGCTGTAGCGGGGCTGTTATCCACACCGGAAAGAAAAAAACCATTGGTTCCAACAAAAGGGGAACCATCCCCAAACATCAGTGCAAACCCAATCACCCAAAAGGCGACGGTTGCTAGACCAAAAACAATCAGGTTTTTTGCCAAAACATTGACAGCATTTTTACGACGACAAAAGCCAGTCTCAACCATGGCAAAGCCAGCATTCATAAAAAACACTAGAAAGGCAGCAACCATGACCCAAATGCTATCGAGTGCAACATCGAGTTCAGCTCTGACCGCTTCGGCAGTCAAGGGAGCGGGAGCCGATGATTGGGCCACGGTTGCATAACCCCAAAACAAGGTAATGAGCGCGGCTAAGGGCAAGCAGGCTGTCCAATTGATGGATTTAAAGGGTGATCTTTTTCTCTGATGAGAAGAAAATCGAGAGGCAGAGGTTGTCATAGAATACCTTGAGGATAAAGCTGGCTTAGCAAAGATTGCTGCCTATAGATATAAGTTATTGAGATTTCACCAGAATTACGAACACAAAATTGTGTATTTCAATACTTTTTGAGCCTTTTGATGAAGTTTTATTTCGCCAGCTCACAAATCACTGCATTTTGAAACTACTCAAGATACCCAAAACATTTGTCGGGCAATCCCAATCAACCTTCAGTCCACCGTATTAAGGTCATGCCTTGCCGCAGAGCATCAAAGTTAGCATTGATGTAATAGTCTGAGACTTTTCTAGGTACAGTGAGATTTGGTTTTAGCTGCACCTAAATTCGTTCCAAAGGTTGACAGGCTGACGAACCGCTCCCCTTAGATTCATGAGAAAAGGTATACAGACTACGAGGAGCCATCATACAACGTCTTTGAGCGATCGCACCCCAATCGCCATCCTCACGTGAACGTGGGGACGTATCCAAATCCTTGAAAAGCTTTTCTCATAAAGGTTTATAGCCTTTCTCTATGCTTCTCTACAAATTCAGTGATGGATTCGGGGAACTTTGTTCCCCCTTTGCTTCGTCATTACAAAGTATGAACTTTTGTAAATTTTTCTGAAGTTAAGTCGCTTGCTCGGCTTTTCAGATTAAGGCTCGTTGGTTCTGCATCAGAGATCAGTTGAATTGAGGAAGTCTCATGACCATAGATCGAAGAAAGCATCTCAGCGGAAGTATGGTCGTTTCCTTCTTCTTGCTGAGTTTAACGAGCGTTCCGGCATTGGCCGGAATGTCGCCATCTAAAGCGCTGTCTCCATCGGCTTTGAAAGGAAACTGCGAGCGATTGCCATTGCAATCGGGCAACGTATCGCTGATCGCTCAAGCCGCACCTGCGGGAAACATTGTCGATATCGCGAGTGCTAGTGGCTCCTTTAAGGTACTCACAAAGGCGCTCCAAGAAACGGGACTCGACAAAACCCTTGCGGGCGATGGACCTTTTACGGTTTTTGCGCCGACAGATGACGCGTTTGCAAAGTTACCTCCAGGCACTGTTGAAACTTTACTCAAGCCAGAAAACAAGGACAAGCTCACCGCTATCCTGACGTATCATGTTCTGTCCAGTAAAGTGGTTTCTGGGGAAATAAAGCCCGGTAGCGTGCCAACGGTTCAGGGGCAACCGATCACTATTAAGGTTGAGTCTGGAGGGGTGATGGTGAACGATGCCAAGGTGGTAAAAGCGGATATTGAAGCCTCTAATGGTGTGATTCACGTCATTGATCAGGTTATTTTACCGCCCTCGACTTAGCGGTAAATAAGCCCGCGATCGCATGGGTCGCGGGCTTATTTATATTAGTTAATCAGCAAAAAAAACACTTCATAAGGCTGTTCGCTCCGTTTTTGGGTAAATCACCAGGAGCCATCATGCCACCACTCGCTGAGCGATCGCCCAAGTAGTCATTCGGCTTCAAAGTGGTCTGTGTGACGTTCTGTAGCGACGGTCTTGCGGTTTTATAGAGACTTCGTGTATAAATTAATACATTTATTTGTGCCCAAAAGTGTATTAGAGCACGTTCACGTTATGTAGAGAAGAAGTCATGAAAACCTTAAC
>JBAVRC010000063.1:0-1590 GCA_049694615.1 Thermosynechococcaceae cyanobacterium
ACCTTGGCACGGTTAAAGCGATACCTTTGAGGATGTTGGAGGTGAACGTTGCCCAGTTTCTAGCTTTGATTGGGTGTTGGTTTTGGGGGTGATTGTTTTGACTGGTCTACTTGGAAACGAATCCGGCCAAGAATCTCCGTATAAATACGGTTATCTTCTTTTCGTAGAAAAATGATCATGCTAATGACTGTTCTGACTTAATGACGAGTAAATGATGCCCAAAGCAATTCTCGAACCTGGTCAAATAATACGGGTTAGATCGCGTCAATATTTGGTTGAGGAAGTTATTTCTTCTCCTGTGTTACTGGGCGATACCCGTGTTCGGTTGGCTTGTTTAGAAGATGATGCTCAGGGCGATTCGCTGGAAGTCTTCTGGGAACGGGAAATTGATGCCCAGATTCTTGAAGTTTCGACTTGGGAATCAGTTGCAAATAAGGGTTTTGATAATCCACGCTATTTTTCAGCTTATTTACATGCACTCCGTTGGAACTGTGTAACCTCTACGGATCCGAAACTGTTTCAGGCTCCCTATCGTGCTGGGATTGAGGTGAAGGCATATCAGTTGGAACCTTTGCGAAAAGCGCTCAGGATGCCAAGGGTCAATTTATTTATTGCAGATGATGTGGGACTGGGAAAGACCATTGAGGCGGGTCTTGTTCTGCGGGAAATGCTGATGCGTCAGAGGATTAAGCGGGTTGTCATTTCCTGTCCGCCCTCTGTGGTTCGCCAGTTGAAGGATGAGATGGAAAGCCGCTTTGGTCTGACTTTTATTGTCTACGATCGCGACTTCGTTGCCTCTAAACGGCGAGAACGAGGATATGGGGTTAACCCTTGGAAGACCCATACGAGGTTTATCATTTCTCATTCACTATTGAGAGATGAAGCCTATGCAGCGCCTTTGAGAGATTGGTTGCAAGACTTTTCGGCAGGGTCGATGCTGATTTTGGACGAAGCCCACAATGCAGCGCCTGCTAGCGGGTCTCGGTATGCGGTTGATTCGCAGTTGACCCGCACGGTACGCGACCTAGCACCTCGCTTTGAACACAAGTTGTTTTTGTCAGCTACGCCCCACAACGGACATTCCAACAGTTTTGCTGCGTTGCTGGAAATATTGGATCCTCAACGGTTCTGTCGAGGGGTTCCGGTGCGGAGCAAAAAATTACTCGATGCGGTGATGGTGAGGCGGCTCAAGCAGGATTTAAGGGAAATTAACAGTTCGGATTTTCCTGAAAGAAGAGTTGAGCCTATCCTTATCAAGGATTTGGCCGAAGATGCACCGGAACTAAAGTTGTCTGAACTTCTGCAAGCGTATCGGAAATGCAGAGAAGAACGTCTTAAGGATGCGGCTAAGTCAACCCAGGCAGCGGCCATGCTGGTGATGACATCGCTCCAGAAGCGTTTGTTGTCTTCAATTGAAGCATTTGCAAGAACCTTGAAAGTTCACCGGAAGGGAATTGAGCGTCAGGCTGAACAGCAACTGTTATCTCGACAAAGTTTGTTGCTTTTGGTCGAGTCCCCTGGTGCGGACGATGACCGGGCTGAATTAGATGAAACTGAGGTTCAAAATGAAGAAGAAGCCCAGATGGAGAA
>JBAVRC010000064.1:0-5140 GCA_049694615.1 Thermosynechococcaceae cyanobacterium
TTTCGGTGGAACGGGTGGTTAGGGGTGCGCCGCTGAGTCCCCCGGCTTCAGCTTGGGGCGATCGCCCGGTATGGGGAATCGCAGTTGTTTTCAGCCCATCGCGGTTAATGGTGGTGTTGGTGGCAATCACACCAGCGAGGCGATACTGTTGCACCAAGTCCAAGATGGCGGTGATGTCCTCCCAGGCCAGATCTGGAGCAATTTTCAGCAAAAGCGGTTTTTGGTTGGCATTCTCCTGTTGCAACCCGCTGAGGATGGGTTCGAGTTGGGTGACCGACTGCAGCGATCGCAAGCCCGGTGTATTGGGGGAACTCACATTCACGACCATATAATCGCTGTAACTCTGGAGGCATTGAAAACTCTGGCGATAATCCTCGACAGCTGTTTCTAAGGGCGTTACTTTCGACTTGCCCAGATTGACCCCAATGGGAATCGGCGGAATACCAGTCTTCTGTAGGCTGATGCGATTGGATTGCGCATCAGCTAAGACCTGGGCCATGTGAGCCGCGCCCTGGTTATTAAATCCCATGCGATTAATCGCTGCTTGGTCGTCGGGCAAGCGAAACAGCCGAGGGCGGGGATTGCCGGGTTGGGCATGGGCCGTTACGGTGCCGAGTTCCGCAAAGCCAAAGCCAAAAGCCGACCAAATATTACTGGCCACACCATCTTTGTCGAACCCTGCGGCTAACCCAATGGGGTTGGGAAAGGTGAGCCCCCATAAAGATTGGGTGAGGCGATCATCAGCCCAGCTCAGCCGTTGATGGGTTTGGTGCAAGGCCCAACGCACCCAAGGGCGATCGCACTGGCGATTGAGGCGATCGCACACCGCAATGAACTGACGCTGCACGTCTTCGGGATCGGCTTTGAGGCCGTTAAAGATCAGCGGACGAAGACCCAATCGAAAAATATCCAAGTCTGTTCCCTAAGGACGCAACAATCCAATTCAACCCGGAACCTATGCGAGGGCATATGAACTATTCTGCCAGGGGTTTACAAGCTTGTCTCAGATGACTCGATGGTGCTTAATATGGGCGACAACAAATATTGATTAATCGCCTCAATTTATTTTAATTGTCAAAATTAAAATCTTCAATCAGGCATCGGCCTGGTTTCATAGCGCTACTGGTCTATCGTTTACTAGCATTTAGAACTGTAAGACCAACAACTTCATCGGCATCATCGTAACGAACAATAATATCGTCATCCGTTAACTCGCTATCTTCCGCAGACTTGGGCGGATTGTAAAAGTCAATGTAAAGCACGTCTGCTTCTGAGTCATACACCAGCAAAAAAGGTCGTTTTGGTAGATCTTTAACCACTGGCGCAAATTTGAGATAATTAAGAGTCTCTTGAGTTAAGGCCATACCTGTTGCCTCTGGTTTAGTGAACTGAGTCTACGGGTCGGAAACGCTGTTACTACAAAACCATCTTCTGGAGAGACCTCCTTGTAAACCACAACCAACATCTTGCCAGGTTCTATCTCTTGAATTGCCATCAGTGCACCTTCCTTCCCCTCAAGAATGCGTGTTGGCTGGGCAATGGTTTCCAGAACAAGCGCCTTTTGATCCGTTAAAATTGCATGCCTCTCAATGATGTGTTCCCATCGCTCATCTGGCAGTCGAATAGACACACCATTTCGAGAAATTGCAGCCTCTGTCACGCTCCCCTTTACTCCTTAGAACGGGATAGACCGATAGATAAATCGGGATACTTTAGGGACATCCTTCAACAACTGGAATGATCGCTCCGGTCTAATCACAGCTTGGTTGAACAAGGGCGATCGCCTCACCTGATCGCCGCAACAGGCTGCGGTTGCTTCAGCAGCGGAAAACCCAGCTCCTCTCGCTGTTTGAGATACAGATGGGCAACTTGCCGCGCCAGATTCCGAATGCGGCCAATATAGCGTGTCCGTTCCGTCACCGAAATCGCACCCCGTGCATCCAGCAGATTAAACGTGTGAGAACATTTCAACACATGGTCAAAGGCAGGCAACACCAACGCCCGTTGCATCAGCCGTTCCGCTTCTTGCTCATAGAGTTGAAATAGGGTAAACAACACCTCAGGACTGGATGCCTCAAAATTGAACGTCGAATTCTCAATTTCGCCTTGCAGATGGACATCCCCGTAGGTCAAGGTATCATTCCAGCGAATCTCGAAAATCGAATCGACATTCTGTAAATACATGGTCAGCCGTTCTAGACCGTAGGTAATCTCAATGGATACCGGGCGGCAGTCAATGCCGCCGCACTGCTGAAAATAGGTAAATTGCGTCACCTCCATGCCATCCAGCCACACCTCCCAGCCGACGCCCCATGCGCCGACTGCGGCATCTTCCCAGTTATCTTCCACAAAGCGAATGTCATGGTCTTCCGGCTGAATGCCCAAGGCTCTCAGGGAATCTAAATACACGTCTTGAATGTCGTCTGGCGAGGGCTTGATCAACACCTGATATTGGTAATAGTGCTGCACCCGGTTGGGGTTTTCGCCATAGCGCCCGTCCGCTGGCCGTCGACAGGGTTCCACATAGGCCACCGACCAAGGTTCCGGGCCGATCGCCCGCAAAAAGGTGTGAGGACTTTTGGTGCCCGCCCCCTTCTCCGTATCGTAGGGCTGCACAATCAAACAGCCGCGATCGCCCCAAAATTGATTCAGCTTGGCAATAACCCCTTGGAAATTCACGGTTGCTTCACCCTCTCTCAATCCTGACCATAAAAACCAGGGGCACAAAACTTGTACCCCTGTATGCTATAAAGCAATGAATCATATCGCCATTGTGGCTGAATTGATCACTGTAAACGGGCTAGGAGGGATTCGAACCCCCGACACCGTGGTCCGTAGCCACGTGCTCTAGTCCACTGAGCTACAAGCCCACTCAGAACTAACATAATACCAATAGCCTTGCCCAATGACAATAGATAGCGCCCAATCTTCTGCCGAAAACGTTTCGTCCCTCTCTCATCTGGATGCCAAGGGTCGAGCCAATATGGTGGATGTCTCCGCCAAAACGGCAACCTACCGCGAGGCGATCGCCCAAGGGCAGGTGCGGATGCGCCATGAGACCTATCTTGCCATTGAGGCCGGGAATCTACCCAAAGGGGATGTGTTGGGCACCGCCCGGATTGCTGGCATTATGGCGGCAAAGCAAACGTCAACGCTGATTCCGCTGTGTCACCCATTGCCCCTGACGGGGGTGGAGGTCTCCATTACCGGAAACCCAGACCTTCCCGGCTATCTCATTCAGGCTAAGGTTCGCACCAAAGCCGAAACTGGGGTGGAAATGGAAGCGCTCACAGCGGTCTCGGCGGCAGCGCTCACGCTATACGATATGTCCAAAGCGCTGGAGAAATCCATGCGAATTGAGGCCATCTGTCTGGTGCAAAAGCTCGGTGGCAAGTCGGGCGACTGGCACGCGGAAGCTTATTCTGCGGCACCCGTTCCCACATCATGGGAATCGTGATCTTGATCGGCTCCACCTTCAGCCCGGTTGTCATTGTTGTAAAAACGGCGACCGTAACGGCCTCCGCCCGACCGTTTGCGAAACTTTCGCGCGTAGGCTTGGTTACGTAATGCTTTCTCTTTCTTCAGGTTACGGCGTTTAGCCATGTTGACCTCAACGTTAACAACAGCGCATACTGCTATAAATGCAGTTCGGTAATTTTTTTCACACAAGCAAAGGCCAGCGAGAACATCATCCCCAGGCCCAAACGTCTATCGTAACATATTGGGTTTGGTTCACCCAAACAGCACCCAACTGAAATATGGCAGATTCGTCCTCTCCCCGATTCGCGGCTCAAATTGAAGCCATTCTCTACGTGAAGGCACAGCCCCTGTCCATTAATTTATTGGCAGAAATTGCGGGGTGCGATCGCGAGGCGGTGGAAGAGGCGCTGATTGAGTTAATGCAAGACTATGCCCAACGGGAGGGTGCCCTAGAGGTGTTGGAGACGGACAATGGGTATTGTCTCCAGTTGAAGGAGCAGTTTCAGTCATTGGTGGCAACGTTGGTGCCGACGGATTTGGGGGTGGGGGCGTTGCGCACGTTAGCGGCGATCGCCCTGAAAGGTCCCATTGCCCAAACGGATTTGGTGGAGTTACGTGGATCGAGTGCCTATCAGCATGTGCCGGAGTTGGTGGAGCGGGGGTTCGTGCAAAAGCGACGTCAGTCCAATGGGCGATCGTTTACCTTGCAGGTGACGGATCAGTTTTACCAGTATTTTGAGGTGGATCAACTTCCAGCGATTAAGGGTTAGGCCCGTTAAAGTACGACAATTTTTCAGGATCAAGTCGCCTCAAATCGTTTTCCAGCTTCGGACCAATTTACTACATTCCACCACGCCTTGAGATATTCGGGACGTCGATTTTGATATTTCAAGTAGTAGGCATGTTCCCACAGATCATTGCCCAGAATAGGAACTTGGCCCGTTGCTAGGGGAGTATCCTGATTGGGCGTGGTTATGATTTCTAGATTGCCCTGCGTATTTTTGACCAACCAAACCCAACCGCTGCCAAAACGACTGACGCCAGCCGCTTCAAAGGCTTGCTGAAACTGCGCGAAACCGCCAAAGGTGTTTGTAATCGCAGCCGCAAGAGGTCCAGTGGGTTGACCGCCGCCTTTGGGACTCATACTGTTCCAAAAAAGACCGTGATTGTAATGACCGCCGCCATTATTTTGAACCGTTGTGCGGATATCGTCAGGAACCTGGCTGAGATTTTTCAGTAAGGCTTTGAGGGATTTGTCCTTGAGTTCAGGGTGTTTTTCAATCGCCTTGTTCAGGTTATTCACATAGGCTGCATGGTGCTTGTCGTGGTGCAGCTTCATGGTTTCGGTGTCGATGTAAGGCTCTAGGGCGTTGTAGTCATAGGGAAGGGGCAACAACACAAAGGGCAGTTCTTTTTTGATGTCTGCGACGTTAGTTTTAATTTCTTGGATGGAGTCTTTAATGCCGCCCGTGGCACTTTGGGCAATGCCTAAAAATAGGATGCAGCATAGACTCAAGGCAAACAGACGCTGGAACCATGTACGCATAAATCTTCCCCAACCCTTCTCTATCAGGGTAGCAGGAGAATTGCAACGGTCAGTAAAAGATCGATTTTTGGCAATGCGTCATCTCGCAAAGAGTTGTTTCAGCACGGCTCGGCG
>JBAVRC010000065.1:0-2923 GCA_049694615.1 Thermosynechococcaceae cyanobacterium
CAGGTCAATCCGGTTGTACATATAGCGGCTGTTCCCCGTATTAGGGACATAACCTGGAACAGCATCGGCAATGGCTTGTTCAATCTGGGCATTGGGCGTGTTGTCGCCAGCAAGAGTCTGCACGCCGCTAAGATCAACCCCATCCGCCTCAGGGAACAGAGCGCCATCGGAGGGGTTAGACACCGATGTGCCCCCCTCTACGGGCATTGTCCCCCCATCTACAGCATCTAGAGACAACTCCCCGGTCGCCTTAACATCGGCTTGCAGTAATGGACCATTGCCCGACAAGAGACAAACCGCCTTATTCCGATCCAACAGGCTAACGGTTTGGCAATAGATATTGAGCGTGTATTTGAGGGATTGTTTCGTTTCGCCGTATTGGTAAAGGGCCACCACGGACTTGTAGCCACTGCGACCCCAGTACATCCGCGAGCTGGGATCCACCGACCAAACGTATCGATCAAGGCGCATTGGGGCACCCAAAGACGATCGCACCATGACTGGGCCAAATGCCTCGGCTGCTAAAACCGTATTCTCGGTGGGCACCGTGGTGATCGCCCGATTGAAGACCACTTGCAACTGAGACAAAGGCGCATTGCCTGACTCGGCATTAAACATCAAGGCCGTCCCGGTCGCAGTTGCCGTACTCACCCCTTGCGCCAGTCCTATTCCGCCCTGAAAAGCACTCCAGCAGGTCAATGCCCAAATCCCAACCTGGAACTGTCTACGTCGATTTTGCTGCATACCCAACCTTCTATTCCAACCCGATGTATCCCCTGCTACAGAGCGACCGGGGATGGAATAGATATGACGCTGCCCTTACAAACTTGTGCCCGCAAGTTCGGTTATTTGGATATCCACCGAATCAGTAAGCACGTAAACAAGGGCTACAATGAGTTTGCTCAGATTTAGCACTCTCCTATATTGAGTGCTAAAACTTTATCCTGTTCAAAGGAAGCCCACCTCAAGGAAGCTTAAGAATGTCCAAACTGCTCGTCTTTAATGAAGAATCTCGTCGTGCCCTAGAACGCGGCGTTAATGCCCTGGCCGATGCCGTGCGGATTACCCTCGGTCCCAAGGGACGTAATGTGGTCCTAGAGAAAAAGTATGGTGCGCCCCAGATTGTGAACGACGGGGTGACGATTGCCAAGGAAGTGGAACTCGAAGATCCCTTTGAAAATGCTGGCGCGCAACTGATGCGAGAAGTGGCTGCCAAGACGAACGATGTAGCAGGAGATGGCACCACAACCGCCACCGTGCTGGCCCAAGCTTTGATCCGCGAAGGGTTGAAAAACGTGGCAGCGGGGGCCAATCCAGTGGCCCTCCGGCGCGGCATTGACAAAACCATCGAGGCTTTGGTTCAAGAAATTGAACGGATTGCCAAACCTGTCGCTGGCGATGCGATCGCCCAGGTGGCTGCGATTTCGGCTGGCAATGACCCCGATGTGGGCCGCATGATTGCCGAAGCCATGGACAAGGTGGGTCGCGATGGTGTCATCACCATTGAGGAGTCCAAATCCCTGTCCACCGAAATGGACATTGTGGAAGGGATGCAGCTCGACCGAGGGTATATCTCGCCCTACTTTGTAACGGATGCCGAGCGCATGGTCACAGAACTGACCAATGCCCGGATTTTGATTGTCGATAAAAAAGTTAGCAGCATTCAAGAACTGGTTAGCACCCTGGAAAAAGTGGCTCGGGCCGGGGAACCCCTCTTGATCATTGCTGAAGACATTGAAGGCGAAGCACTGGCGACCCTGGTGGTGAACAAGCTGCGGGGTGTTTTGAATGTGGTGGCTATTAAATCCCCTGGTTTTGGCGATCGCCGCAAAGCCATGTTGGAAGACATTGCCGTGCTCACAGGCGGTCAGGTGATTTCTGAAGAAGTAGGGCTGTCGTTGGATCGCGTTGAACTCGACATGCTGGGTCAAGCCCAACGGGTCACCATCACCAAAGACAACACCACCCTCATTTCCGAAACCGGGAATCGGGCTGATCTGGACAAGCGTGTCGAACAACTGCGGCGTCAACTCGACGAAACCGATTCCGACTACGACAAAGAAAAACTGCAAGAGCGCATTGCCAAATTGGCCGGTGGTGTTGCCGTGATCAAAGTTGGCGCAGCCACCGAAACGGAATTAAAGGATCGCAAACTGCGGTTTGAAGATGCCCTCAATGCCACCAAGGCCGCTGTGGCCGAAGGCATCGTTCCCGGCGGCGGTACTACCCTCATTCACCTCTCTCAAAAAGTGGATGAAGTGAAAGCCACTCTGTCGGGCGAGGAAGCTGTCGGGGCCGACATTGTAGGCCGTGCCCTGGAAGCTCCCCTGCGCCAAATTGCCGACAACGCTGGTATTGAAGGCGCTGTGGTGGTGGAAAAGGTTCGGGCTACCGAGTTCAACATCGGCTACAACGCGCTTCTGGACATCTATGAAGACATGATTGTGGCGGGCATCATCGACCCGGCTAAGGTGGTCCGGGCTGGATTGCAAAACGCGGGATCCATTGCCGGACTGGTCTTGACCACGGAGGTGATTGTGGTCGATAAACCCGAAAAACAAGCTGCTATGCCTGACATGGGTGGCATGGGCGGTATGGGTGGCATGGGCGGCATGGGCGGTATGGGTGGCATGGGCGGCATGGGCATGATGTAAGGTTCATGAACTCCCTCCTTCTATAACGCTTGAATCAAGGGCGATCGCATTGCGATCGCCCTTAGCTGTAGGTGCAGATAGCTAAAGGGTTTGAGCACAGGGAAAGCTCGACTCCGACCTGTTGGCTGGACTCAATGAAGGACAGTCCAATCCCCTGAGTAAACGCCCTTCAGCTAAACGCATCTTGAATGTCTTTGCCAGGACCAAAATCACACTGACTCGCGTCCAAATCGACCAACACACCTTGTGGCAGGTGCCCCCTCTATCCC
>JBAVRC010000066.1:0-5984 GCA_049694615.1 Thermosynechococcaceae cyanobacterium
TCCCAAAGATCCGCAAGCGTATTTGAAACTGGGCAACGCTGCCATGACATTTTGGCAAAATTACCGTAAAGGCATGCGGATTTCTCTAGAAAGGGGCGGTATGGATGCCATGAACTGGATGATGGCCAATCCCCTCCAGGAAGCTGTCACAGCCTATAGGGCTGCCCTGAAACTCGATCCGCAATTGGCTGACGCCCAAATTGGACTTTGCCAAGCCATGATTGAGCAAAATATAAAAGGTCAAGAAGCCACCGTCACGGCAACCTGTCGCAAGGCCATTCCCCTCAAGCCCCAATCGGCAGAGACCTATCTGGCCTTAGGGGTTGCACTCACCCGACAAACGCAATGGTCAGAGGCAGAAGCGATGTTTCGCAAGTATCTATCTCTCACCGATAACAAAGGCAATGGGTACCATCAGCTCGGCAAATCCCTGTTGGGGCAACGAAAATACGATGCGGCAGCAGCAGCCTATCGCCAAGCGATTCAACTCAGTCCCAGAAGCAATCTCAGCTACGAAGGGTTAGGCGATGCCCTGATTGAGCAGGACAAACCAGAGGAAGCGATCGCCGCCTACCGAAAATGCCTGGAAGTAGAGCCGAAATATCCGCCAGCCTATGTCAAACTCGGCGAGAGCCTCATGCAGAAACAACGGTTTGCGGAAGCCATTTCGGTCTATCGTCAATTGATTCAGGGCTACCCCAGCTTATCCTCCGGCTATTCAGGCTTAGGACGCGGGCTGACAGCGCAACAGAAATGGGATGAAGCGATCGCTGCTTTCAACAAAGCCATTGAGTTGGACGAAACAGATGCTTGGCTTTTTAAGGATCGCGGGGCCATGTTTGCCCAGCAAAACAAGTTGGATGCGGCGATCGCGGACTATAACAGAGCGATTGGGCTAGAGCCGGCCCACATCTTTGCCTTCATTGACCGGGGCGTTGTCTATGCCCGCAAAGGCAATGCACAATCTGCCCTCAGGGACTTCAACCGTGCGGTTCAACTGGAACCCAATGCTGTGGCAGCCCTCAGTGCACTGTGCTGGAATGGCAGTTTACTGGGGCGTGCGGCTCAAGTCATGCCAGCTTGTGAAAAAGCCATTACCGTTGCTCAGGTCCCAGAGAAAGATCTGTACCGGGATAGTCGGGGTTTGGCCAGGGCTATGACGGGAAATGTTCAAGGAGCCATTGCTGACTTTCAGGCATTTATGCAATGGACAACCTCGGATATCGCCAAAGCTTACTACGATGCCAGCGATCTCCAAAAGCGCACCACTCGGCGACAGAACTGGATTCAAGCCTTACAAAGCCATCAAAACCCTTTTACGCCAACCCTTCTGCAAGAACTGCTCACTGAATGAATGAATCAATACCCATCCGTCCTGGAGCGTGTGCTGGGCGATCGCCCGGTGGTACAGGGCCTCCACATCCTTGGGATTGCGCTGTAGGGTCTGGGTTAAAGCTGCAATTTTAGCCTCGTATTGTTGTTGCTTGGATGATTCAACCGCCTGAGGACTCGTCGGCGCATCAACACCAGCCTTTTCAGCCCATACGGGCATCATCGCCAGAAAACCGACCCCAGCAACCATGCCCAGCAGACGCAACAACCCGTAACCGAATCCCTGGCCAAACGGCTGTAAAAGCGCTTTCTTCATAGGTTTGGCCCCGCAGCGATTCCCTTAGCAAAGAAAGTTTACGTTGATCCCATTCAGTGATACGTTGGGAAGTGGCGATTTGATACAATGCGCTGCCCATCTTTGCAGCATTGTAGGTCATCACAACATAGGCTTGAGCATGGTCACCACCACTGAGAAGACAAACGTCGGTCGTATTACGCAAATCATCGGTCCCGTTTTGGATGCCGAGTTTCCCACTGGCAAAATGCCGCGCATTTATAACGCATTAAGAGTAGAAGGCAAAAATTCTGCCGGCCAAGACGTTTCCGTCACCTGCGAAGTTCAGCAACTGCTGGGCGACAACCAGGTCAGAGCCGTTGCCATGAGTGCCACGGACGGCTTGGTGCGCGGGATGGATGTGATCGATACCGGTGCGCCCATTTCGGTTCCGGTGGGCAAAACCACCCTGGGCCGAATCTTTAACGTATTAGGAGAGCCCGTCGATAACCGTGGCCCCGTCAATAACACGGAAACCTTCCCCATTCACCGTCCGGCCCCCAAACTGACCGAGCTGGAAACCAAGCCCTCGGTATTTGAAACCGGCATTAAGGTGGTGGATCTGTTAACCCCCTACCGTCGCGGCGGTAAAATCGGCCTTTTTGGCGGGGCTGGGGTGGGTAAAACCGTCATTATGATGGAACTCATCAACAACATTGCCACCAATCACGGCGGTGTGTCGGTTTTTGCGGGCGTGGGCGAACGCACCCGTGAAGGCAATGACCTCTACAACGAAATGATGGAATCTGGGGTAATCAACAAAGAAGACCTCAACGAATCCAAAATTGCTCTGGTCTACGGCCAAATGAACGAACCCCCCGGAGCCAGAATGCGGGTGGGCCTAACGGGTCTCACCATGGCCGAATATTTCCGGGATGTGAACAAGCAAGACGTGTTGCTGTTTGTGGATAACATCTTCCGGTTTGTGCAAGCTGGGTCCGAAGTCTCGGCGCTGCTAGGCCGGATGCCATCTGCGGTGGGATACCAGCCCACCCTAGGGACGGACATGGGCGACCTGCAAGAGCGGATCACCTCCACCCTGGAAGGCTCCATTACCTCCATCCAAGCCGTTTACGTGCCAGCGGATGACTTGACCGACCCCGCTCCGGCCACAACCTTTGCTCACTTGGACGGAACCACGGTGTTATCCCGTGGCTTGGCGGCAAAAGGGATTTATCCAGCAGTAGATCCCCTGGATTCCGCGTCCACCATGCTTCAGCCCGCCATTGTGGGTGAAGAGCACTATAAAACAGCCCGTGCGGTGCAGTCCACCTTGCAACGCTATAAAGAACTGCAAGACATTATCGCCATTCTGGGTCTGGACGAACTGTCTGAAGACGACCGTCTGACGGTGGCTCGCGCCCGGAAGATTGAGCGGTTCTTATCTCAACCGTTCTTTGTGGCCGAAGTGTTCACCGGATCGCCTGGGAAATATGTGACCCTGGAAAAAACCATTGCTGGGTTCCAAAAAATCCTGTCCGGCGATCTCGACGATCTGCCAGAACAAGCCTTCTATCTGGTCGGCGACATTGACGAAGCGATCGCCAAGGGCGAGAAACTGAAGGCTGAAGGGAAGTAGGAGAAACCTTATGACACTGACCATTCGGGTCATTGCTCCCGATAAGACCATCTGGGATGCGAAGGCCGAGGAAGTGATTCTCCCCAGTACAACGGGGCAACTGGGTATCCTCTCCGGTCACGCACCGTTGCTCACAGCCCTCGAAGCCGGGGTCATGCGCGTTCGCGAAGCCAAGGATTGGTTGGCGATCGCCTTGACGGGCGGATTTGCCGAGGTCGAAAACAACGAGGTGACCATTCTGGTGAATGGTGCTGAGCGTGGCGATACGATTGATCGCGCGGAGGCGCAGGTGGCGTTTGATCAAGCGCAAACCCGTCTATCTCAAGCCAGTCAGAGCGAAGATCGTCAAGAGCGCTATCAAGCCACCCAGGAATTCAAGCGGGCCCGGGCCCGTTTGCAAGCCTCTGGTGTGGTGGTGCAACTCTAAGTTCGACGGATTGAATCCCCTTTAAAAAAGGAGCTGTGCGATCGCACAGCTCCTTTTTTGGCGTCAGATATACCGACAGACTCCGACAAACTTGGCACTGAATCAGGTATTTCAGATTTCTGTGTTACCGCTTGCTTATTCAAGGCTACGAAGGTTCAGGGGTGATCGCAGTTGCTGAGGTCGGGCGATCGCCCCAGCCACTCTGTGATGCAGATCACCCTGAACCTCGTTCCGCATCATCGAGAACCTCGGCGATCGCTGCGATATTGAAGCTAAAGAATGATTTTTTCTGATACGCCGTTATGAACCTTAAATCTTTATTGCTCGGTTTCTGCACCCTCGCCCTTGTCGCAGGCAGCCTTAAAGCCGAAGCCAGAACCTATTCCTATGTTAATTCGCCAGTATCTGCGGCTGTTCTTGTCGCCAAAGATCCCCACGCCCACATTAACCTCCGTGCCGAACCGAGACCCGATGCCCCCCTATTGGGCTATGGCCTGGTAGGAGACAACATCCATCTCATCACTTACCTTTTCCCCGGTGTAGATGGCAAGGGCTGGTACTTGGTGCAATTTGATCAATCGGGGGCTAAAGGTTGGATCCGCGCTGATTTTGTCGATAATTTCGCTGAATAACAAAGTAGCCATCGCTGATGGTTGATGAAAACAATCCTGTCCAATTGAAAAAGTGGCACCCCTGGGGTACAAAATATGGATCATCCTCTGCTACTCTATAAAGTGTGAGGAGTAAGTTTAACAAGAAAGCCCTTGGAGTCGAAACACGGACAGACGCCCAAGGGTTTTTCTTTTGGGCCTGGTTAGGGTTCTCAGTCTGCCAGCGATCGCGCCAAGTCCATGGTGAAATAGGTTGCGTCGATAGCTGGACCGGCCAACACCTGGAACGGTTGATCAGGTTCGCCAAAGTGGTCGAGCACTAATACCGCGTCATCGAAGCAATGGGTGCGGGTGTAGTCATTAATGGTAATCACGGTTTTTAAGCGGGCTTGTTGGGCTGAAATCAACCCGTTGCCGGAGTCTTCAAAGGCCAAACACTCTTCTGGCAACCATCCCATCTTGTCCAACACGTAATCATAAATATCGGGGGCTGGTTTTTTGGCCGGGACAATATCCCCGGCGGCAATCACATCAAACCAGTCGAGACTGTCTGGACCCAAGGTATGCTCCAAGAGCACCGTGACATTGGGGAGCGTCGTGGTGGTGGCGATCGCCAAGCGCAACCCTTCAGCCCGCGCTTCCTGTAACAGTCGCTGAACCCCTGTACGGAGAGGAATGCCCCCTTCGGCTAACAGTTGGCAATAATGGTCGGTTTTAGAGCGATGCAGTCCAGCAATAAACTCGCCCAGATCGCCGGGTGGGGAAAAGTCAGGACAATGCAAATCGATGTAGTGGCGAATGCGTTCTTTGCCACCCGTAACAGCCAGCAACGCTTCATACAATTCAACTGACCAATCCCAATCCAGATGGGCATCTGCAAACGCTTGATTAAAGGCCACGCGATGCCCATCCCGTTCCGTATCGGCGAGGGTTCCATCCACATCGAAAATCAGTGCTTTTAACATTCGCGTCCCCAATAACGTGTAACAACAGTCCAGCCGATAGCAGACTCCTTTGCAATTGTGGCAGATCTTGGATCTATCCCTGAGGATTGCGAATTACATCAATCGCTGGGTCTGGGCGGGCATCTAAACAACAGCGGCTAATGCTGCATTCAACGTTGCACTGGGGCGCATAGCCTTGTTCGTTTTATCCGCATCGCAATGATAGTAACCACCCAAATCAAGGGGATGACCTTGGGCCGCATTGAGTTCATCTAGGATGGTTGTTTCCTGTGCATTGAGGCGTTGCGCGAGATGCGAAAATTTCAGCTTTAGGTCAGGGTTTTTGCCCTGCTCCGCCAATGCCTGTGCCCAATACAGGGCCAAATAAAAATGACTGCCGCGATTGTCTAACTCGGTAACTTTGGATGAGGGAGACTTGGAATGTTCTAAATATTGGCTCGTTGCCCGATTCAGCGCATTGCTCAAAATCAGCGCATTCTCGTTGTTGGTTTTATGGCCCAAATCTTCTAACGCGACAGCCAAGGCTAAAAATTCGCCCAAAGAATCCCATCGCAGATGGCCTTCCTTTAAAAATTGTTGAACATGCTTGGGGGCAGAACCGCCAGCCCCCGTTTCAAACAAACTTCCGCCCGCGAGTAAAGGCACAATGGAGAGCATTTTAGCACTCGTGCCCAGTTCCAGAATGGGAAAGAGATCGGTTAAATAGTCGCGCAACACATTGCCCGTCACAGAGATC